>DYON01000424.1 GCA_020720525.1 Acetofilamentum sp. | reverse complement strand
ACGCCCGCCCACACGCAGGTAACGCAAACCGTTGGCACGCCCCTTGCATAACAGCAAAAATCTAGGGCGTTGTTAACGGAAAGCGCGAAAGCGCATGGAAAATGAACTCGTACTTGGTGACAATTTAGAAATCATGCGGCAATTGCCGAGCGAAAGTATAGACTTAATTTATCTTGACCCGCCTTTTTTCTCCAATCGAAATTATGAAGTAATTTGGGGCGATGAAGGCGAGATAAGAAGTTTTCAAGATAGATGGTCAGGTGGAATTGACCATTACATTGGTTGGCTGAAAGAGCGAGTTCAAGAAATGTATCGCTTATTAAAGCCAACAGGTTCTATTTTCTTACATTGTGATTGGCACGCTGACGCTTATATTCGGGTTCATATTTTAGATAAAATCTTTGGCGCAGAAAATTTCAGAAATGAAATTGCTTGGCATTATTCTGGATGGAATAAACAATTAAGCAAGCACATAGAACGAAGGCATGATTCAATTTTCTTTTATTCAAAATCAGAAGATAGTTATTTTGAATATCCCGCAAGAAAATGGGATAGCAAAGAAGAGTATATTCAAAAAAGAAAACAGAAAGTTCAAGTTGACGAAAACAACCGCGAATATGTTTTGTCAGACGCTGGCGGTGGTCAAAGAGTTAGAAGGTATTTAGACGAAGCAATGGAGTATGGCGTACCTTTAGATGATGTTTGGGATATAGACAAGATAAACAACTCTGATAAAGTTGAACGCATTGGCTATCCTACTCAAAAGCCAGAAAAGTTACTCGAAAGAATTATTCAGATTGGCTCAAAAGAAGGCGACATCGTTTTAGACCCGTTTGTTGGTGGCGGCACAACCATTGTTGTTGCAGATAGACTTAATCGGCACTGGTTTGGAATTGACCAATCGGTACAAGCCGTTAAAGTTTCAGAACTTCGTATTTACAACAAACGCACTTTATTTTCTGCGCCTTTTTCGGTTAAGTTGCATAAATACGATTACGACACTTTACGCTATAAAGACGCTTTCGCTTTTGAATCTTGGATAGTTGAACAATACGGCGGAACTTCCAACATCAAACAACGTGGAGATTTCGGAATTGATGGGCGAACTCGTGAAGGTCTACCAATTCAAGTAAAGCGTTCTGATAATATTGGAAGAAATGTCATTGATAATTTTAGGTCAGCATGTGAACGCTTTGACCAAAATTTATTTGAGAAAAACAAAAAAGCAAATCAGCCGATTGGCGTTTTAATAGCCTTTACTTTTGGAAAAGGCGCAATCGAAGAAGTTGCAAGGCTGAAAATTGAACAAGGCATTATTATTCAGTTGTTGCAAGTTGAAGAAATTGTCCCAATTGCTAAAAAGCCCAAAGTATCAGTGACTATTCGAGATTTAGGCGTAGACGAAAAAGGAAATAGAGAAATTGAATTTACTGCAATAGGCGAATCCGATTCAGGAATCGAAATGTATTCTTGGGATTGGGATTACAACGAAGTAAATGGTTTTAAGCCTGAAATTTTGCTTGACAAAGAAGGTGTGCAAGTTCGTAAATTGAAACCTGATGGTTATGTTATTGCAGTTCGCGTTTTTGACAATCAAGGTTTAGAAGCAACTGAAATTATCCGTTTGAAAGTTAACGGTAAAATCAAGCGGTTGTAATAATTTAG
This sequence comes from Acetofilamentum sp., assembly GCA_020720525.1. GTDB lineage: Bacteria > Bacteroidota > Bacteroidia > Bacteroidales > DTU049 > GWF2-43-63. The sequence continues at coordinate 82 of DYON01000424.1, read as the reverse complement.
CAGGTGAGTCTTAAAGTCAAAAGCGTGCCAACAAAGCGTGCACCTGACGTGTGGGATTCTGCGGCATTTTCAAGCATTTTCC
>DYON01000087.1 GCA_020720525.1 Acetofilamentum sp. | reverse complement strand
AGAGTCTGGTAAACGATTGTTGACTAAGTTGGATATCGTTTTGTGCCAAAACCGAACACGCGCTGGCAAAAATGGCTATTAGAAATATTTTGGTTTTCATGGTGTGTGGTATTTACTGAATTCGTTTGTTGTTTTTGTAAACTCCGATGAAACAATCAGGATAGCCAGTGCTAATAATTTGATTGCGAAGAGCAACGGCTTCGTCGTATAGTGTGAATGTACCCGCTATGTAACGAAAAAATCCATCGGGATACTTTTCTTCAACAATGAGCATTTCGGGGAACGTATTGTTTAGCTTTTTGAAATAGCTGTCCGATTCAACTGGAGTGCGCGATGCACAAACTTGAACTTTGTACACCACATTGGTTCCACTTTCGGGAGTTTCGGTTGTTTTTACTTCTTCGCTCTGCGAAACATGACCGCTGATGATTTCGCCAACATTGATATCGCTTACAGATAACACCCGAAACGAAGTGCGACGATTGTATTGATGCTGCACTTCGGTTTGTGCATCGGCAACCAAAGGAAAAGTTTCGCCATATCCTCTCGAAACCAAACGGTCTTTTGCAATGCCTTGTTTTACAAGATATTTTACAACCGATTCGGCTCTAGATTGCGACAAACGCATGTTGTAATCGTCGGGTCCGCGGCTATCGGTATGTGAGCTAATTTCAACCTTAATGTTCGGGTTGTTGTTTAGTAAGACGGTTAGTTTGTTTAATTCCGTTTCCGATTCGGGTTTTATGCTAGCCTTGTCGAAATCGTAGAAAATATCCTTAATTACAATTTCTTTTCCTTCTTCTATGGGCTCAAGGTTGAAATTGAAATCGAATCCATTGGCTTTGGTGTAATTGAAATTTGTTTCAAGCTCGGGAATGTCGAGCACTTTGGTTTGCGTCCAATAACCTTTGCGTGCCATAAGTAGGGTGTACGAATTATCGTCTTGCAAATGTGCAAATTCGAACGAACCAGTGCTGTCGGTAGCTGTTTGATCGAAATAACCATTTTCACCAATAATCATCAGTTTTTGATTGTCGATTGGTTTATTGTTGCTGTTGTCAACAACATCGCCTTCTACAGTAATGCCACGATTGTCGGGCTGCAATGTATAATTTTTCTCGACAATGTCGGGATAAATTCTATTTTCGAATTGAGTTGTGAATGCATCGCTGGTGGTTCGATAATTGTTGGCGGCAACCACCAAATTGGCTGCATCGTGCTGTTTCATGAAGGCTTCGGCATAACCATTTTCGTCGGTTTTGAGTGTGTCGATACCATTCTCGGAACGAATTACGATTGTTGCGTTTTCAATTGGGCTGCCCGAAATTTCGTCGTTAACAGTTATATACACTGGAATCAGAATAGGAAAACCATCGAATTTATAAATATCGTCGGCACCATAACCGCCCGGTCTATTGCTACAAAACATGCCTTTTTCGTTGTCAATAAAAAGCAGGTCGAAATCGTCAGCTCCTGTGTTTACTGTGGGTGCAAGGCGCACAGGTTGTTGCCAGCTTCCGTTGCGCAACACCGTTACAAAAAGGTCGAGGCCACCAAAACTGTTGTGCCCTTGCGAGCTAAAAATAAGAAGCGAATCGTTTATTAGTCGCGGAAACATTTCATCCAACGATGTATTGATTTTGCTTCCCATGTTTTGTGGTTGACTCCATTCATCGTTTTGATAAAATGAAATATAGAGGTCGCGTTTTCCATTTCCATTTGGCATGTCCGAAACAAACACCATGGTATTGCCATCGGTTGAGAGAGTTGGATGACCAATGCTGTAATCGTTCGATGCTAAATTGATTCTTTTGGCTTGATTCCATTTGCCTTTTTTGTTTTTATCAACTTCAATGATTTCACAATGCGTTGGTTTGCTAAAGCAACGTGTGAAGTACATCGATTTTCCTTCTGCCCCAAAAGCAGGGCATGCTTCGTTGAATTTATTCGAATTTATTGGTTCTTTGAGCAAAACGATGCTGCTTTTTTCAAAATCGGAATTCACAAGAATAATTTCAAAAATATCGCTGTATCCTTGAAGTGTGCGACTGTCGGTTTCTTTGTTTTTCATTTTTCTCATCGACGAAAAATACAAAGCGTTTCCAAGTACATTAATTCCATAATCGCTAAATTCGCTATTTACATTCACCATATTGAAAATGGTGAGACCAGAATTTTTGCTCATTCCTTGCGTAACGGTTCTAATTGTATTCAATTGGGCACGACTCTCGGTTTGAATTAGCGTATCGGAAGCGTTGTATGCATTTTCTGAAACAATCTGCTTGAAAAGTACGGTAGCTTTTTCGTATCGAAGCAAACGAAGGTAGCTTTGAGCTAAATAGTACCGGCATTCCATTGTTTCGTTTCCGTTTTCCAACGCAATGTTTAATTTATCGGCCGCTTCGGTAAATTGATTGATGTTGAAGTAGCAGATACCAAGCTCAAAATTGATATCGGCTTCATTCTGTCCTTTTTCGAGTAATCGGTTGTATTCGCCAATAGCTTGTTCGAACATTCTGTGGTCTTGCAATTTTCTGATATTCTCAAACGATTGCTGTGCTGCAATATTGAGTACCAGAAAGGCTGCGATTGTGGTGATAATGGCTTTCATGGCTGTTTTTGTTATCGAATTACTAAAATGCTTCCGTTCAAAGTATTCATGGTTCCGGCTTCCGGATTTGGTAGGTATATGATGTAGTAGTATGTACCTGCATCAACGGGTGTTCCTTCGTAGGTTCCATCCCAGCCTTCTGATCCACGATACAATTCCTGTCCCCACCTATTTACAATGGCAATCGAAATCCCTTCGAGAAATTTGTCGTTCACCCCATTTCCATCAGGAGTTATGGCATTGGGAATATCGATGAGCAAACCCGACCAAAGGCGTTCGTCGTAGCATCCTTCGGCGGTGATAGCCATTATGCGCACTTCGTCGCCTGTTGTTAAGTCTTCAAAATAGTGAATACCGCTGGTGTTTTGTGTAACATAATTACCATTCAAATAGTAAATATACTCACTGTATATAGCTGGAATTACTTCAATTCCAACTGCTTGCCCAGGAATGAACTCTTCTGTGGTTGCATACAAATCAAAATCTGGTAGAGGATTCACGCTTACCAAAACTTCGTCGTAGCTGTAGCAACCATCGTTTTCGAATGAATAATACAATGTAGTGTCGTTTTGTGGCGAAATGAGTCCGTATGAATAATCTCTTGTTGACCATTCGTTGCTTATGTGAATCTCGTCGTTGAGAAGAACAATGACACTGTCGCCAGCACACATAACTAAGTCGGGACCAGCATTCGTTGCAGGTGCATTCTTTACATTGATGGTAATGCTGTCGATGTCGGAACAAATAAAATTGCTCACAACTAAAATTACGATTTGTGTATCGATAGGCGAAACGTAGATGGTATCGGTTATTTGACCAATGCTCCATAGTTTTGCCCCTAAATTGTTGTCGGTCAGCATCACTGTGTCGCCAAAGCAAATGCTCATGTCGGGTCCCAAATCAATTTCAGGAGTTTTATAAACAGTTACTGTTACTGAGTCTGAAGTTGAATATCCATAGTCGTCCCAAATGTTCACATAATAGGTAGTTGTAACAATAGGCGAAGCAAAAGGTTTGTAAACAGTGTCGTTCGAAAGACCAATTGAAGGTGTCCACAGATAATGCAATGTGTCATTGCTGCTTAGATATACATCTGCCAAAAGCTGAATGGTGTTTCCCGAACATACAAATGTATCGGGCGACATATTTACATAGATTCCTGGCGGAACCACAATTATTGTTGCAGTATCGGAGCTAACACAGCCATAATCGTCTATTACATAAATTGTGTACAGCGTTGTATAACTTGGAAATGCTTCGGTGTTGGTGCTATCAGGATTCGACAACGAATCGGTTGGATTCCATATCGTTACAAATGTTGTATCGGCAAAAGCACTTCCATTGAGCCACGTTGTATCGCCAACAATAATTATGCTTCCAACGCCAGCATCTGCAATGGGTTGATTGTGTGTGAAAACACTAACTGTATCTTCGCTGCTGCAAAAGCCGTTTGATACTTGAACAATATAGGTTGTTGTATCGCTTGGACTTACCATTATGCATGCGCTTGTTTCGCCAGTATTCCACAAATAGGAACTTCCACCCGAAGCGCAAAGCGCAACAGAATCGTTGAGGCACAAATGAACGTCGAGTCCTGCATTGGCATGAGGAATCGAATTGAGTGATACACTTGCTTCACCAGTGGTTGAACATCCAAAAATGTTGGTTATTGTTACTTGATAATTGGTGTTGATTGTTGGACTAACGTTGATTGTTGCAGTTGTTTCGCCAGTACTCCACAAATAACTGCTGCCACCATTTACCGATAACGAAGTTGTGTCGCCAGGGCAAATAAAGATGTTGGGCATCAACGGAGTAGCTGGAAGCGGATTCACGGTAATGATAACAGTATCGATAGCAATACAGCTTCCTAAAGTTACAGTTAGATAATACGTTGTGGTCGAAGCTGGGCTTACATCAATTGAGGCTGTTGTTTCGCCAGTACTCCAAAGAAATATTCCATTTCCACTTCCATTTACTGTTATGGATTCGCCTTCACAAATAGCTGTGTCGGTTCCAGCATCGACCAATGGCTCTGGATAAACAATTACGATCGAACTATCAATATTGCTACAACCATTTTCGAAACCTGTTACATAAATAACTGTGTCGGTTGTTGCTGTGATATTGAGAAAGTTGAAAGTGCTTCCATCTTGCCAAATATAGGTGTATGCTCCCGAAACATTCAATGTTACAGCCGAATTTGGACAAGCAAAAACAGTATCGGTGGCATCAACAATAGGCAAAGGAAGAATGGTGAGCTGCATCGAATCAACAGAACTGCAAATTCCGTCGCTTACTGTTACGTAATACGTCGTGGATGTATTTGGATCGGTAAGAATCGATTCGGTGGTTTCGCCAGTGCTCCATTCGTAGCTGGTTCCACCTGTTGCTGTAATCCAAGTTGAATGGCCCATACAAATGTTTACATCGGGACCAGCATAGGCTGAAGGAGGAATGTTCAGAAACACATTCACCGAGGCTACTGCACTACACGTTCCTTGTGTAACTGTTACTTGATAAATAGCATCGTTGGATGGAGCAACCACAATCGATTCGGTAGTTTCGCCTGTGCTCCAAAGATAGGTGTCGCCACCCGAAGCGGTTAAAGTTACCGAATCGCCTTGGCAAAGCATCTGATCGGGACCTGCCGAGGCAAAAATGATTGGGAGAACAGTTACGTTGATGGTGTCGGAAGCCAAGCATCCGTTTATTGTTGTTGTAACACTGTAGGTTGTATCGCTTATTGGATATTCAATCAACGATTGTGCAATGCAACCAGTACTCCACAAGTAACTGTCGCCGGCACTCGATGTGAGAATAAGCATAGAACCGGGACAAATGTTGGTGTCGGCTCCCAAATCGACTACCGGGATGGGCTTGGTTATAACTTGTACGCTATCGATGTTTTCGCAAATTCCATCACTCACTGTTACGTAGTACCAGCTGTCGGCAAGTGGGCTTACAACTATCGATTGAGTGTTTTCGCCTGTATTCCATACATACATAGTTCCACCACTTGCTGTAAGTGTAGTGCTGCTTCCAACGCATATTTCAGTATTGGCACCAGCATCAACATTAGGTAGTGGATTTACGTTAATTGTAACATCGTCGGTCGTGCTGCAATTGTTGTCGATAACGGTTACTGTATAGGTTTGAGTCGATGCAGGAGCAACCACAATGGATGCTGTTGTTTCGCCAGTGTTCCATTCGTAGGCTGTTCCACCAGTAGCTGTAAGTGTTATAGGCTGCATCATGCACACTGTTGTATCGTTGCCAGCATTTGCAATTGGATACGGATTCACTTGCACCCACACATCGTCGGTAACAGTGCAAACTCCAAAAGTAGCTGTAACCGAATAGCTTTGCGAAACTGCAGGACTAATTAAAATACCTTGAGTATTGTCGCCCGAGCTCCAAATCCAGCTGTCGGCTGCATCGCAAAGGAGGATGCCAACATTGCCTTCGCATAAAGCTGTATCGCCTGTTATTACTAATGGACCAGGACGATCAATCGATAGTACAATGTCGTCGGATGCATCTGGGCAAATTCCGTTTCCAACAGCAGTTAGCGTGAGAGTAACACTTCCATTATTGATATCATCGGAACCCATAATATAGGTTGGATTCATAATAGCTGGATTGAAGAAATAACCGTCGCCAGCACTGGTCCAAAAGTACGAGGTAAAATTGGTTGCATTAGCGCCAGTAACTAAAAAAGTACTTCCTTCGCAGATAGTTGTATCGTTTCCAGCATAAGCAGTTGTTGGAAGCGAAACAGCTATGGGCATTTCTTGGTTAGTCGAACATCCGTTGGTAACTGCGACTACTGTATAAAATGTAGTTGAAGCAGGCGAAACATCAATGTTGGGTGTCCATGCAAGTAAATTGTCGAATTCATCAAACCACAAAATTGTGTTTCCCCCAGCAGCTGTAAGGTGGGCAAAATCGCCAGCGCAAATTGCTGTATCGCCAGTTGTAACTAAAACAGGGTTTGGCTTCACGACAATTATTACACTATCGGTAGCAGTTGCACTAAATGCATCGGTTACAGTATAATATAATGTATAGGTAGCAGCTGTATTGCAAATAAATAAAATATTCTGTGCTGCAGGATTATCGATAAAGGCAACTGCGCCAGTCCAACTGTGATTGTATGGCATTGTGCCACCCGAAGGATTTCCATCGAGGTAAAGTTCCTCGTTTTGACAAATATATAGGATGTTGTCGGTTGGAGTTATGCTTGTGGTAAGTTGCGCTATTACTGTCTGCGAAACGAATGCGAAGCATAAAGCAATTAGGGTGTATAAGTTTTTCATGGCGATGTGATTTGAATCATACAAATATAGTTACCACACTAGCCCATGGGTAGCGGTTTTATACAGTATTTTAAGTTAGGTGGTTTTACTTATTCAATAGGTGTTTTCTCGCAAAATCGCTATGAAGATAAATAATTTCAATTTCAAACTGTTAATGCTTGAATTGTGGACATTTTTATGATTTTAGGCTATATAGGATAAAATGCTCCCGTTTCCCAGTAAAATTACGCTGTATCTAAGACTGGGAATATATTACATTTATTGGAATATAATTTCTCATTCATGAATACATCGCCAGAGAAAATATTGATATTGCTGGAAAACGCCGATAAAATTCCTGAAATCAGGAATAGTATTGGTGTTTTGTCGCGCTATGCACGTTTCGATATTTATTCTTTTGGAGATGAAAACAAAAAAAAATTGAAACCTGAACTTATTGCTTTGTATTCCGACGATATTGAAGATATAGATAAAATACGACTACGTTACGAATACAGCAATGCAATTTGGGTACTTGTGAGTTCAAATATTACGCGCGAAGCACGAGTACGATTTCTTCATCAAGGTTTTATTAGTGTTGTTACACCAGAAGCATCGCGAAAAACATTGCGAAAAATACTGACGAGTATGAGCCGCGATGTGTCGCTTGTAAATAAAAGTAAGAGGGTGTTGCTAAAAACTGAAAACCAACTTAAACAATTGGCTGGCGATATTCCAGATGTATATCTCGAAATGGGACGAAACGGACTTATTGTTGATGCAAGTCCATCTAGTTATCAATTGTTGGGAATTCAACCCGAAAAATTAGTTGGCTACATGCTTTCCGATATTGGTGTTTCGGGGCGCGAACAAATTGCAATTCTTAATTCAATGGGTCAAGGCAAACGCTACAGCTCCGAAATTACTTTGAAGAATAAAAGTAAAGTCGAGTATCGTTGTTCTATTATTGCCGATACCAATATGCGCAGCCGAAAAGTTGGTGTTGCTTTTTATTGTTTAATCCGATTGATTGAACCAATTGCAAATATGCCAGCAATTCCTGCAAAAAACAGTGCAAAGCAAACAGTTGTAGTTGTGAAAAATGGTGTTGTTTTCGAACTGCAGAATGGAGCAGAGAAAATCTTTGATTCCAATGAAACCATAGGTGTTCGGTGGCACGATTTCTTAGTGGAAATTGCCGTTGATACCATAGCATCCAGAAATTCGCTGCCCGATATTAATTCCGATTTGTTTGCAATTCAAGATAAAAATGGTGTTTTGAGGTATTTTAAAATTGTTTCGACAAATCAAATTGGTTTGGAGACAATCGAATGCACCATTGAAGATATTTCCGAAATTATAAATCATTTAAGGCTAAGTCTGAAGAGGCAAATGGAGCTAGTTGAGTTGAGCCGACGCAAAATATCGGACGAAATTCGCGACGATATGGGGGCATTAATTTCAGTTGGTAAAATGCTAATAGAGCGAATTGTTAGCAACGATATTCAACAAATACCCGACGAAAATCAGCCAGCACAATCTAGTATTTTCGTATTGCTCGAAAAAGCCTACAATAGACTCAAGGCAATTTCGAACGAAATATATCCATCTGTGATTGGGCAGTTTGGTCTCGAAGCTGCAATGACGCAATTTATTGGAAAAAATGGAGAGCAAAAGCCATTGAAAATTCAATTGCAAGTTTCGCCAAAAGGTTTTCGTACAGATGAAACAACAGAAATATCGATATATCGTATTTTCGAAGAAGCAGTATGGTTTGCATTGAAGGTAGAGGCAGCAGAGGTATCTATATATTTAGATGGACATTCAAATCTATTGAAATTTCGAGTAATTGTGTATATGCACAACAAAATAATAAATATTCCTGAAACAATCGATGCTTTAATGGAATTTAAAAAAAGTGTTGAGGTAAAACTCTTTGTAATAAAAGGCAAATTGCTTTCCGATATTATTAATGAAAAAATGTTTACCTTTGATTTCAGAATTCTGGTTTAACGTATAAAAATAGTAATAATGAGCAAAGTACAGGTTCTTTTGGTCGATGACCACGAACTTTTCAGCGAAGGCATGAAAGTTCTATTTGATGTTAGCCCAGAGGCTGTGATCTACAATTCTTGCAAAAACGGAATGGAGTTTCTCGATGCTATCGAAAATAAAATGCCCGATGTTGTGTTGATGGATATCAACATGCCTGTGATGAATGGTATTGATGCAACCCACAAAGCAGTAGAGCGATTTCCCGAAATAAAAATTATTGCCTTGTCGATGTATGGCGAGGAAGAATACCTCGAAAGTATGCTCGATGCTGGAGCAAAGGGCTTTTTGGTAAAAAACACTGGAATTGATGAGCTTGAAAGAGCCATCAAAACCGTTCACGAGGGGAAAAGCTACTTTAGCAGCGATTTATTGTCGATTCTGATGAATCTACTTCGCAACCCCAAAAAGGAAGAAGTTAACAAAGAGCAACAGAAGTTCTCGGAACGAGAACTCGAAATCCTTCAGCTTATTTGCAAAGGCATGACCAATCAGGAAATTGGAGATAAACTTTTTATCAGTCATAGAACAGTTGATGGTCATCGTGCAAATATTATATCGAAAGCAGAAGTTAAAAATACTGTGCAATTGGTTACTTACTCCATTCGAAATGGCTTCTATGCAATCTGATGTTGGCATTATCAACAAAAAAGCTATTTATTAATTTGAGTTTCTGTAAGCATAATATCAAATATCCCTAATGAGAATCCGATTTTTCCATTCCCTGTTTGACGTTCGCAAATAGGGTTCGGCGGAAAAATGAGCGAAAAATTGCTGATATTTTAGTTCCAAACCCGTGTAGC
>DYON01000423.1 GCA_020720525.1 Acetofilamentum sp. | reverse complement strand
CCCGATCCATTTTTTGTTTTAGCAACCCAAATCCCAATTGAGCAAGAAGGAACATATCCGCTGCCCGAAGCACAGCTCGACCGATTTATGTTCAGCATTTGGCTCGATTATCCAAGCATGGACGAAGAAATTGAAGTAGTGAAAAGAACCACTGTTGAATCGATGCCAACAGCATCGGTTGTAACAAGTCAAGAAGAGCTTATATATTTCCAGAATCTTGTGCGCAGAGTACCTGTAAACGATAATGTTTTACGATATGCAGTGTCGTTAACCGCAAAAACCCGCCCAGGAACTAACAACAGTGCAATTGCCGATTCGTATATTGCATGGGGTGCTGGGCCACGCTCGTCGCAATATTTAATACTGGGTGCAAAATGCCATGCATTGCTACATGGTAAGTTTTCGCCAGATATCGAAGATGTTCAAGCTGTATCGGAGAATGTTCTGCAGCACAGAATTGTTAAGAATTACAAAGCCGAAGCTGAAGGATTAAGCTCGCGCAACATCATCAAAAAGCTTCACGATTAGTTAGGCAATAACCCGTTTACAGGCTCTTTGATGCTGGTGGAATCGTCGGTGGTTTTTATTTGCTTGTGAATCCATTTTCCCTCATCGAAGTAGAAGGCATTTGCTGTTTCAGACAATGGCATATAATACTGATATTGTCCTTCAAGCTCAGGTCGCATCGGAACCAGTAAGTCGAACATAATCAACTCTTCTGTACTGGTTTTTGATTTCACCTTTTTCCGATTAGAACGTAAAGCTTCATCGTTGTTGGTGTTTATTCTTGCATTGTGTCGTTTTCGTTCTTTGGTCTTTACCACAGTATAGGTCATTGTTTCATACCGCAATTTCATGGTTACCTTATCGCCATATCGAAAAATAAGACGTTTGCTACCATAGTAACCTTTACCTCTGAAAATTAATTTTCCAAAAACAGGGTCGTCATTTCTATCAAACATCAATACGTCGATAACCTTGTACTGAATCAAAGCGTTGGCACCATTCCAACCAATGAGAGAATAGTATTTGTCGCCTTTGAATTTTTTCTCTATTAACTGAAAATAAACTGCTCCAAACCATTGTCCTTTTTTGAGGATTTCTTTTTCGGGATTGACAAGTTCGCTCGAGATATCATTCAATTCGATAACTTTATATGTACTCGATTTATTTGAAAAAACAAGCATTAATCCAAATGTTTCAAAACAATCGGTTTTTAAAGGCAAAGTCCATGTGAATATTTTGAATTTAGAGTCGCTGGACGATAAAACCGAAAGTGCTTTGATGCTATCGAAAGCAAAATAATATGAATTTGGATTAAAAAGATCGTTCTTAAGTACTTTAATAAAGAAATCGTTTGCTTCGTATCGCGCCATATCTGTGGGTGCATTAAACATTTTTTCGGAAAGCATTTTTAGGCTATCCGTCGATGGTGCTTGAACTACATCAGGCTTCTTCTGAGCAGTAGAATAGAGTGCTGTCAGAAAAAACAATACGCAAAAAAAACTTTTCAAAGCAAAGTTCATAATACTAACGAACGAAATTAGACGTAAAAATTGTATGAGCTTACAAATTTAGGTAATTTGGAGTAATTAGAACCATCGATTTGGCATGAAGGCTAAAAAATAGATGAAATTGCCGTTTTCCAAACTCTATGCGACGTTCTGACATGCTCGGTTTCAGAGTGCTCTTGCATAAATCGCTGAAAATACGCTTCTCGAGCTGTGTAAGCCGCCCAGCCTTGCTGATTTTGGTAGA
>DYON01000422.1 GCA_020720525.1 Acetofilamentum sp. | reverse complement strand
TTTGCAAAATTACAAGCCCAAGACTATCAGATTAGTTTTGCAGGAACGGGAGAAAGTACAACCGTGGAAACAGTGCAGGTTCAAAACCTTACACAAGGCACGAGTTTAACACTCAACGGCTCTGATGTGCTGCATCTTTTGGGAACAATAACAGGCATTGAGCAATTAACGGGCAGCGACGAAAATTCGATACGAATTTATCCGAACCCGATGACAAGCAATGCCAACATTGAGTTTGAAGTTTCGGAACCGAGTATTGTAACAGTAGAATTGTTTGATATTACAGGCAAAAAAGTAATATCAACCCAAAACAATGTGCAAGCCGGAACTCAAACATTAAATGTTTCAGGATTAAACACCGGAATTTATACTGTGAGCATAAAATCCGACAAATTCGTTTATTCCGGTAAAATCATCAGTAACAGCACTGCCGGCGAAACTGCAAGAATTTCTTATGTAAACGGCACTGCGACATTGGAAAAACCACATTTGAAAAGCAACAAATCGCTTGTAGAAATGCAATACACCACCGGCGACAGAATTCTGTTGAAAGGCATTTCCGGAATTTACAGCACAGTAAAAACCCTTGTTCCGGTGGCAAACTCAACAGAAACATTCAATTTTGTTGCTGCCACAGATTTCGACGGCAACAATTATGCAACCGTAACCATCGGTACACAGGTTTGGATGGTTGAAAATCTAAAAACAACCCACTACCGCAACGGCGAACCCATACCCAACGTAACCGAAGATGCAGCTTGGGTAGCTTTAACCACCGGAGCATATTCCGACTACTATAATACTCCGAGTAATTCCGACATTTACGGCAGACTGTATAATTGGTTTACAGTAGATGACACACGCAACATTGCCCCCACAGGCTGGCACGTACCCACCGATGCAGAATATAAAATTTTAACCGATTATTTGGGAGGTGAAAGCGTTGCAGGAGGGAAAATGAAAGAAACCGGAACAACACATTGGACAAGCCCAAACACCGGCGCAACCAACGAAAGTGGGTTTACAGCCCTTCCGGGCGGCCACCGCGGCTACGGCGGCGCGTTCCTCTTCGTTGGCGACAGCGGCCTACTGTGGAGCAGTACTCAGGATGACGCTTCCTTCGCATGGTCTCGCTACCTGTTCTCCAGCCTCGCCTCTGCCAACCGCGTCAACTTCAATAAGGCGAACGGGTTTAGCGTTCGTTGCGTTCGGGATTAGGTTATTTGATTATTTGAGACTTAGGTTATTTGGGGGTTTGGGGGCAAGCCCCCAAATAATTTTTTTACAAAAAAACAACATTTTATGACAATAAAACAGATGCTAAAAAACGAAAGCGACAATTTCAATGCCATTGTTTTATACAAAGAGGGTATGTTTTGGCGAGCCTACGAACGGTCGGCAATGTTGTTTGTGCTGCACATTAAAGCGTTTCAATTAACAAAGAAATATATTAAAAATGCACAAAGCGAAGTGGTTTATCTTGGTTTTCCGGATACGGGTTTAAAAACTGTTTTGGAGATAATGTCAAACAAAATAATTGAAAAATCGGAAAAACAAATTATTTGTCGCTCGTTTACGATTATTGAAGAAGATTTTACCCAATGGAAAAGTAAAATATCTATTACCCCCGAAAAACAGGCAAAAACTCAAAGTAATGCAGTTCGTGTAAATGCAAAGGCTGTTTTAGAACAATTGAATAAATTTCCGGTAGCTGCCAAAACATCGCAAGAATCCCAACAGTTTATTGTCGAACTACAGACTCAACT
>DYON01000086.1 GCA_020720525.1 Acetofilamentum sp. | reverse complement strand
GAAGCAAAAACATTTCCTGAAATAGAGAGGTTTGTTCAGCAAAAACCCGTTTATATGGCTGGTTCGTCGTGGGAGCCCGACGAAAAATTTATCGTTCAGCTTATCGAGCAGCGTCCCGATTTGAAATTTATACTTGTTCCGCACGAAATAGATGAAGCACGAATTGAACGACTTGTAAAATCGCTACCTTGCAAAGCTTCGTTGTATTCAAAACGCGACGAAGCTGGTTTTTGCGACAACCATGTGCTTATTATCAATACTATTGGCATGCTGAGCAGTTTGTATCGATATGCAACCATTGCACATATTGGTAATGGTTTTGGCTCGGGAATTCACAATACACTCGAAGCTGCGGTATATGGAGTTCCTACTATTTTTGGGTCCAACTATCACAAATTTCAAGAAGCGAAAGATTTGATTGAGTGTGGTGGAGGATTCAGCTTCGACAACGAATTGTCATATTTTGAATATTGCAACAATCTGTTTGATCATGCTGAATTGCACCGAAAGGCAGCTTTGGCCGCTGGCGACTATGTAGCAAGCCATGCTGGTGCAACTCAAATGATTGTGGACGAAATAGCTCCATTTTTTGAATCGACCCTCCAATGAAATATTAGAGTTCGGCAGTCCTAACTATCGCTGCTCACCACTTCGCTGTTGGTTATTTTCTGAATAAATTTCAGGATATTGTCGCTTTCGCTTTCCCAGTAGCGATAATCGTGACCATATCCGAACGGAAAATTAGCAGCAGGTTCAACTTTCCCAAGTTTGATAAGCGTTTTGTACAATGTGTCGGATTGTTCGAAAGGGACAATTGGGTCTTCGACTGCATGACCTATATAAATTGGTATTTTCCACTCGTTGGCACGGCGCAAAAGATTGTCGTCGCCATCCCAGCGTTCGGGAAACATGTCGTAGTTGCCGTAGTATAAAGTCATTAAATTGTCGTTGGGCATCAATGTTTGATCGTAATCGCCCGAAAGCAAAACAGCACCATTGAACAAATCGGGTTCGGCAAGAGCAACTGCAAAAGCGCCACGAGCGCCGGTTGATAGACCAACCACAAAATTTTTCATGGAAGGCGATAGCAGGTTGAACGAATCGCGCAACAAAACCAAAACAGTATCGGTGAGCCAACTCAATTGAGGCTGATCGGCAAGCGAATTCATGGTTTCGGGAAAAATGGCCGAAGCATACATACTTTTACCCATATCGGGCACAATGATATTGTAGCCAGCATCGCGAAGTTTTTCGCACAAAGTGGTTTGCTCGCACCATCCGGTGGGCGACAAGTTCCAGCCATTTAGCAACAAAATATTGCCACGTGCAAAAAATGTATTGGCTGGCATCAGATACACTTTTCTGTTTGCATTGCCCCACTCGAGCTGAAGTGTGGTATCGGGTGCTTTTTGTGTTCCGGCAAACGTTGTTCCAGCTTTTTTAAGCAAAGAGCCAGTCTGATTGCCCGAACAAGAGATCATTAAGCCGCTTAAAACTACAAGAGACCAGCGTAGGTTTTTCAGAAAATCAAAAGGTTTGAGCATGGTTAAAAGTTTTCAACAATTCAGTAAGAATGGGTAAAAATAAGTATTTTTATCGAATCCAATCTATAAACCTGATTATTCCAGCAACTATGTCGCAATTTGTTCATTTACACCTTCATACCATTTATTCTGTTTTGGATGGTGCGTCGAATCCGAAGAAACTTGTCAAACGTGTGTCTGAACTCAATATGGGGGCAGTTGCTGTAACAGATCATGGCAATATGTATGGTATTTTGGAGTTTTTCAACGAAGCGAAAAGTGCTGGCATTAAACCCATTATTGGTTGCGAAGTGTATATTGCACGGCGCTCGATGAGCCAAAAAAGTGAACGAATCGATCGTGGAGGCTATCATTTAATTTTGCTTGCAAAAAATTTGCAGGGCTATCGCAATTTGGTGAAAATGATTTCAATTGCCAATGTTGAAGGATTTTATCAAAATCCTCGCATCGATAAAGACTTGCTCACCAAATATCACGAAGGACTCATTGTTTCTTCGGCTTGTTTGGGGGGGGAAGTTGCGCAAATTTTGATGAATAAGACCGAAGACGACGCCATCAAAGTGGTTGAATGGTACCAGAATCTGTTTGGCGATGACTATTACTTGGAAATGATGGATCATGGTCTCGAAGAGCAAAAGAAAGTGAATGATAGTTTAAAGCGCCTTTCGGCTCGGTCGGGTGTGAAACTAATTGCAACAAACGATGTGCATTATATTCAAAAAAAGGATTTCGAAGCTCACAAAATTCTGATACGCATCAATACCAACAAAGACGAAAACGACGATCTTCATTATACTGGAAATGAGTATCTTAGAACATTTGAGGAAATGCAACAATTGTTTCCCGATACTCCCGAAGCATTGAGCAATACGGTGGAAATTGCCGATAAAATTGAGGAATTTGATATTCATCACTCTGTAATGCTTCCTGTATTTCCCACTCCTCCCGAATTTAGTAACGATTTCGAATTCATGAAACACCTCACTTGGGAAGGTGCGCACATGCGTTTTGGCGA
The DNA here is from genome assembly GCA_020720525.1 of Acetofilamentum sp. Lineage (GTDB taxonomy): Bacteria > Bacteroidota > Bacteroidia > Bacteroidales > DTU049 > GWF2-43-63. The sequence goes on along the minus strand of DYON01000086.1, from coordinate 7,317 downwards.
ACTCAACAAAGAAACAACCGAGCGTATTGAATTCGAATTGTCGGTAATCGAAAACATGGGTTTTGCTGGTTACTTTTTGATTGTTCAAGATTTTATTGCCAAAGCGCGCGAAATGGGTGTTTTGGTAGGTCCAGGACGTGGTAGTGCGGCAGGTTCTATTGTTGCTTTTTGTTTGAAAATCACCAATATCGACCCAATCAAGTATAAGTTGCTGTTCGAACGTTTTCTCAATCCCGACCGTATTTCGATGCCTGATATCGATGTTGATTTCGACGATTATGGTCGCGAGGATGTGATTCGTTATGTAGTAGAACACTATGGCGCCGAAAAAGTGAGTCAAATTGTTACTTTTGGTCGTCTTGGCGCAAAATCATCGATTCGCGATGTAGCTCGCGTACTGGGGGTCGATTTGTCCGTGGCAAATCGCATTGCTAAGTTGGTTCCCGATGGACCAAAAGTATCGCTCGACGATGCCCTGAAAACAAAAGATTTTTCCGATTTGTACGATTCGAATGCCGAAGTTGCCAAGGTTGTCGATTTGGCAAAAATCATGGAAGGAAATGTTCGATCTACTGGTGTTCATGCTTGCGGAGTTATTATTGGGCGCGAAAATTTGTCGAACTATGTTCCACTTGCTCGTCCCAAAGACAAAGACAATCCATTGCCAGTAGTGCAATACGATGGAGCAATTGTTGAAAAAGCTGGTTTGCTTAAAATGGACTTTTTGGGGCTCAAAACACTTTCAATCATCAAAGATGCTTTGGAAATTGTTGAAATTCGGCATAAAGTGAAAATTGATATCGATACCATTTCGCACGAAGATGAGAAGACATTGAAACTATATCAGAACGGCGAAACCATTGGTACTTTTCAATTCGAGTCGGAAGGAATGCGTTCGTGGTTGAAGCGTTTGAAACCAACGCATATCGAAGATTTGATAGCCATGAATGCTTTGTTCAGACCAGGTCCAATGAGTTTTATTCCAAATTATATTGCCCGAAAGCATGGAACTGAAAAAGTTGACTATCCTCATCCACTAGCTCAATCGGTGCTTAGCGATACCAATGGCATCATGATTTACCAAGAGCAAATTATGTTGCTTTCGCAGCAAATGGCTGGTTTCACCAAAGGTAAAGCCGATGAACTCAGAAAAGCCATGGGTAAAAAGAAGATGGATATTATCGATAAACTCAGAGGCGAGTTTGTTGTAGGAGCCATTGCTAAAGGAGTGGAAAAGAGCGTTGCCAACGAAGTATATAGCACCATGGCTAAGTTTGGTGAGTATGGTTTCAACCGTTCGCACTCGGCAGCCTATACCGTATTGGCATTTCAAACAGCTTGGCTCAAGGCCAATTATTCAGCCGAATACATGGCAGCGTTGCTCGGACATCATCTCAACGATTTAACAAAAGTAACTGCATACATCAACGAATGCAAGCGAATGGGAATTGCTGTATTGGGTCCCGATGTAAACGAAAGTTTTCCTAAATTTTCAGTAAACCGCGAAAATAAAATCCGTTTTGGACTAGCAGCTTTAAAAAATGTTGGCGAAGCTGCTGCTCAATCGATTGTAGATGAGCGCAATGCAAATGGAGTTTATACAGATATCAACGATTTTTTCCGTCGCAACAATTTTAAAAATGTGAATAAGCGTGCGCTCGAATCGATGGCAATTGGCGGCGGTTTCGATAGTCTCAATACACACAGAGCTCAGTTTTTTTATCAGACAGAGAGCGATCAACAGGTCTTTTTGGAGAAAATGATTAAACATGCTACTCTGGTTCAAGAAAAACAAGATAATCAGCAGGCTTCTTTGTTTGGCGAAATGGAAGATATTACCTTTCCACCCATCGAAATGCCTGTTTGCGAAAGTTGGCAACGCGACTATTTGCTTTCGCGCGAGCTCGAAGTTGCTGGTTTTTACATCAGTGGGCACCCGCTCGATGAATTTGGTGGCGAAGTGAAATATTTCACAACTCATTCTTTGCAAGAAATTCAAGACAATCTCGAGGTTTTGCCATTCAATACAGATTTGCTTTTTGCTGGCGTTGTGAAAGATTATCAAGATAAGTACGACAAAAACAACAACAAATACGCTTCGTTTCTTTTGTTCGATTATTCGGGCGAAATGCAATTTCGACTTTTTAAGGAAGACTACGAAAAATACCGTCCAATGCTGCAAAACGGACAGAAACTTTTTGTGTATGGTCGCATAGAGGCTCCTCGTTTTGCCAAAGATGCCGATGCTCGCGATTTGCGAATTCAATCTATTCGGAAGCTGGCTGGTTGCTTCGATAACTCAATTTCAGGAATGGTTTTTCATCTGCCTGCACACGAAATTGATGCCGACGTTACCAAAGCAATCGATCAAATTACGCAGAAACATTCGGGGAATATTACCGTTCAGTTTATGATAACCGATGAGGAAAATCATGAAATTTTTCGACTTTCTAATTCCTTTTTGAAACTTAATGTTGAAGGACTAGTTCAGTTGGCTGCACTCGACAATGTGCCTGGCTGGGACATGAAAAACATCATTACCAGTTCGGTTAAGCGGATATTCAAGAAACTGGTTCAAGAACAAAACGATGTTTTCGACGAAGAAATAGTGGACGATTTACTGGATTCTTGATTAGAATTTGCCAAAATTTTGAAACAGTCAGATACTTTACATTATCTCAAGCAAAACCGTAAGTCGCTTGCAAATTCGTTGATGTTTTAATAATTCAAAATGTTGGGAAAAAAAGTCCGAAATAATTTCGGACTTTAAAAGATTAGCGCATATCGTTTTCGCTGATGCCTGGGAAATCGGCCTTGTTGAAAATAAATCTTGATTCAAATATCTTCGGATTCGCAACAAAGTTTGATACGATATAGGTGTATGTAGTGCCATTTTTATCGTAAACAGTTGATGAAAATACCATGTTTTGAACTTTATCTATTTCGAGACGTACTTTGTAAAACGATTGTGCAGTGATAGGAGTGAGGTCGAGCACTTGAATAATCATGCCCGCTTTGGGCATCTCTTTGATGAATTTAGCTTTATAATTGTCGTTGTACGAAGTCAACATTTTGTTGGGGGTGTTTTGATTGCTCGGATCAACGCTGTTGATTTGAACTTCGTTTTCTTCTTTAAATACAGTCCAGACTGTTTTTCCATCGCAAATCACCAATTGGTCGTCAATATAGAGGCGATATTTGTCTCCATTAATATAGATGCTACCTGTTTTAGTTTCTTTAATGTTTTCGGCTGTGTTTTCCATGGTGTATGCAAATTCGAATTTCATGGTTTCGAGTGCATTCATTTTAGTGCTTAGTGCGTCGAGAATGGCTTTTGCTTTGGCATCGGTTTGAGCGTTGGCTATTCCAACAAAACAAACAAAAGCTATCAAAATCGTTACAATGTTTTTCATACAAATTCAATTAGGGGGGCAAAATTACTCCAAATTTTTCAAAAACTGTTCCAAAAGCTCAAGATTACCTACTAAAACGTCGCGGGGCTTGCTCCCTTGTGGTGGACCAACAATTCCAGCCATCTCGAGTTGTTCAATAATTCTTCGTGCACGTGCAAAGCCAATGGTGAGTTTGGTTTGAAGAAGCGAAGTGCTTCCTTGCCTGGTCATTACCACAATTCGTGCCGCATCCGAAAACAGTTTGTCAACGGTCTTTATATCGGTTTCTTTTCCTTTACCATCGTTTTGGTTGGCGGGTTCTGGCAATTCGAATGCCATTGGGTAGCCTCGCTGGTCGCCGATAAAGTTGGTGAGGTCTTCAATTTCGGGCGTATCGACAAATGCACATTGCAAGCGCAAAACAGTACTTCCGTGCGAATAAAGCATATCGCCTTGGCCAATCAATTGGTCGGCTCCGTTGGTGTCGAGAATAGTGCGGCTATCCACTTTCGACGATACTTTAAATGCAATACGGGCTGGGAAGTTGGCTTTTATTTTTCCTGTAATTACATCAACCGACGGACGTTGGGTTGCAACAATTAGGTGAATTCCGACTGCACGAGCCAACTGTGCAATACGAGCCACAGGCAACTCAACTTCTTTTCCTGCAGTCATTATAAGGTCGGCAAACTCGTCAATAACCAAAACAATGTACGGCATGTAATGATTGCCGTTTTCGGGATTGAGTTTGCGTTCGAGAAATTTGTGGTTGTATTCAATAATATTTTTTGTTCCAGCATTTTTGAGCAAATCGTAACGGCTATCCATAAGTTGGGTGAGCGACATTAGGGTCGAAATAACTTTGTTTACGTCGGTTATAATTGCTTCTTCCTCGTCGGGGAGTTTGGCCAAAAAATGTTTGTCTATTTTTGAGTAGAGTGCCAATTCAACTTTTTTTGGATCGACAAACACAAATTTGAGCTGACTTGGATGCTTTTTGTAGAGTAAGCTGCATATTATGGCGTTGAGTCCAACCGATTTTCCTTGACCCGTAGCACCAGCAATGAGCAAGTGGGGGAGCTTGGCCAAATCGGCTACGAAAGGCTCGTTGGTGATAGTTTTGCCCATGGCAAATGGCAATTCGGCTGTTGTGGTTGTGAAACGCTCACTTTCGAGCAACGACCGCAACGACACGGTTTCGCGATTTTGATTTGGAACTTCAATACCAATGGTTCCTTTGCCTGGAATTGGTGCAATAATGCGAATTCCCAAAGCTGCCAAACTTAGCGCAATATCGTCTTCGAGATTTTTGATGCGGCTAATGCGAACTCCTGGGGCGGGAACAATCTCATACATAGTTACCGTTGGCCCAATGGTAGCTTTGATTTTACTGATTTTGATGTCGTAATTGCCCAGTGTTTCAACAATTCGATTTTTGTTGTGTTCGAGCTCTTCGCGACTAACTTTACTTTCTCCATCGCCCCTATCGATTAAAAGCGAAGTTGGCGGAAATTGATACTGACTCAATTCTTTCATTGGGTCGAACAATGTATCAATTCCGTAATGTTCGGTTGGGATTTCGTCGCCGTTGGAGTGAGTTGGTGCCTGATTTTCCATTTGGGTTTCAATCACAAAATCGATAGCCGACTCTTTGCCGTCTTTTTGTTTCGATTCTTGAAGGGTGGAGTCGACTGGAAAATCGAAATCGATTTCTTCATTTGCAATGAGAGCATCGTCTTTCTGAGCAATTTCTTTTTCAACAACTTCAAAATCGTGCTCTTCTTGGATGTTTTTATTCTCGTTGGCAATTGGGTCAATTTCTTTTTCGTGAGTATAAACGTCTGTTATTGCAATATTCTCCGATTCGTTCTTTTCTAAGTCGTTTGGATTATTGTTGCTGCCAGACCATTTCTTAATCTTGATTTCATGTAGCTTAAATCCAAAAATGGCCGAGATATAAATGCCAAATACAATCAGCAACAGCAATACAAGACCGAAATTGCCAACTACACTACTGAGCCAAATTCGAATTTGCTGCCCGAAAAGTCCACCCCAAATCATGGCATCGGGGCGGGTGAAAATAGCTGCCATAAATACCGAAAGCCACAATGTGGTTCCCAATAGGTATAGAATGCTTTCGAAAAAACCAATTATTTTTACTCGCAGCAGCAGTAAACCCGAGTTTGAAATAAAAATAAGCATCAAGAATGCCCCAATTCCAAACCACTTTTTAACAAAAACATAACCAAGCAATGCCCCCAGTTTGCCCATTCCGTTTTGAGTGCTTACCGACGAATCGAATAACATTCCCATTCCCGACTGAACAGCATTGTCGTCGGCTTGCCAGTTTTTGAGGTAAGAAAAGAAGGCAAAAAGGAGATAAACACTAAAAATAATTAGAAATATACCAAAAGTGGTTTGTGTTTCGCGAGCTTTGAGAAACTCGACAAACGACTTAGCATTGGTTTTGCTTTTGGTGGTATTTGTTTTTTTCTCGGGTTCTTTATTTTTTGGAGTAGCTTGTTGCTTGGGCGTGTTTTTCTGCCGGTGAATTTCTTTAATAGTATTGCGAGCCGTGTTTTGCGGCTTTTTTTTGGTGGCGTTGGTTTTGGTATCTTTTTTTGTGTTTCTCATCTCAATGGACAAAAGTAAGAAAAGCTGCCCTAATAAAGCAAAAACCCTCCCTAAAAAGAGAAGGTTTTTTTGAACATTTTATTGTGTACATCTTTATTCGCCGCCAAAAAGCTCTTTTGCTTTTTCTTCGGTAAGTTCTTCGTAGTCAGTTGGAATCAAGAAATCGGTGTCTTTAATTTTGACTTTTTTCACCTGAATGCCAGTAACACTATAGGTGATTTTTCCTTCTTCTGTTTCCATTACATATTCCATGGGAAAGCCTATGAGTCCTGTGAAAGCTCCACCAAAATTGAGAGAAGCGCTGCCTACAGTTTCGTTGTAGTAAACAACAGTTGTTTCTTTGTCGCCATACTCATCTTCGGTGATGTAATTTGCCTTTTTGCAAGTATAGCCGGCAATTACTTTGGTTTCTTCTGTATAAACGATTTCGGGCTGACTGCCTTCTGCCATTTTTTCAAGAATTTTGTCTTTGGTAACTTTCATATAGTATTTTTTACCCATCATCGACAAATCGAGAAGTATAATTTGACTCGAATCGTTTCCGTTTACAATAGTTGCTACCGAATAGCCGCTTCCAATGGTCTCCGATTTACTTTTGAGCCCCATGATAGAAACTTTTTGTTCGGTGGGATGTTGTGCAAGTGTTGCTGCATCCCATGTGCCATCGTAGCTGATAGCATAAGTTACAATACCACTTTTAAAGGGTTTCTGGGCGCTAACCGTTCCTATAAGACTGGTGGCCAGAATTACGAAGAGAAATAATGCTGTTTTTTTCATGATTTTAGTTTTCAGGACAAAATTACTTATAAAAATGATACCAAACTGTATATTGAATTAATTTTATATCGATAAACAAAGCTTTTTTGAAACGAATAGAAGTATTTTTGTATCGAGAAATTGGCTTTAGGTATATTATTATGATTATTTTTGATAGCTTCGAAACGGTCGATTTTGATTCAAATCAAGAAAAAACTCGACAACAGCAATTGTGTCGCCCTCACATAGGTTGACAAAATCAAAAAGTTTTTCACGTCGCATAGGGTCAGATTTTTAGCTGGAATAACCACGAATTACCGAATTAAATGCCGAAATTCTTTTGCTTATTACAGCAAATCTATTTGCGATTCAGCAAGCAGAACATCAAATATCACGAATTGATTGGATATGTTTTTCAATTTGAGATAACCACGAATTATTCGAATTAAAAACCGAAATACTTAGCAATTACAGCGAACGTATTTGCGATTCAGCAAGCAGAATCACAAATATCACGAATTGATTGGCTATGTTT
>DYON01000085.1 GCA_020720525.1 Acetofilamentum sp. | reverse complement strand
GCCACGAAACACTCTGAATGACAGTCTGTTAATGGGTTTTATTTTGTGAAATAATGTCTCCGCCCAGCAGATTCTGAAACCATGCATTTGTTTTTATAAACATATTCAGAATGACGCTGGTCGGGATTGGCTTTTTATTCGCCTATATTTGTATAGTTTCACAATGTTGTTGTTGAAAAACGTGAATCAATTTACAGAATTAAAATTGTCTTTAAAGGCAAATGAAAATTTGAGATTAGCGAAGCATTAAAAAGTCCGTTTTACCCATTTATTGTGATTTTGGATACTCCAAAACAACAATTTATCAAAATGGAAATGTCGATACAACAAAAAAGCTGCCTTATTGAGGCAGCTTTTTTACATAAAATCTATTTTCGACCCTGATATACTTTGAGGGCAGCCTCGATAATTTCCATGCTGCGTTTCAAATCGGATATTTTCAGCACATAACTGATGCGCACTTCGTCTTTTCCCATGCCAGCAGTAGAATAAAATCCGGTTGCTGGTGCCAGCATAACTGTTTCGCCATTGAGGTTATAATCTTCGAGCAGCCATTGGCAGAAATGATCGCTGTCGGTAATCGGCAAACGAGCAACTACATAAAAAGCTCCTTGAGGATTTGGACAAAACGCTCCATCCATTTTATTGATGGCTTCGACCACCACATTTCGACGAGCCACATATTCGTTTATCACTTCGATAAAATAAGACTCGGGTGTATCGATAGCAGCTTCGGATGCAACCTGTCCAAAAGTTGGCGGGCTCAATCGAGCTTGTGCAAATTTCATGGCCACCTGCATCACTTCTTTGTTTTTCGAAATCATAGCACCAATACGAAAACCACAAGCACTGTAACGTTTCGATACCGAATCGACCAAAATACAATGGTCATCAACACCTTCGAGATGCATCACCGAAAAATGTTTTGCGTCGCCATAAATGAATTCGCGATACACTTCGTCGGCCAGCAAATACAGGTTGTGTTTTTTTGCCAATTTACCAAGGCTTTCAATTTCGTCTTTCGAATACAAATAGCCCGTTGGGTTGTTGGGGTTACACACCATAATGGCTTTGGTCTTCGGGGTGATAACCTTTTCGAATTCGCTGATAGGTGGCAAAGCAAATCCATTATCGATGCTACTTGGAATGGGAATAACTTTTACTCCAGCATTGACCGAGAAGCCGTTGTAGTTGGCATAAAAAGGTTCTGGGATGATGAGCTCATCGTTGGGATCCATGATAGTGCTTATGGCAATCAAAATGGCTTCGGAACCACCAGCTGTAACAATAATATCGTCGGCAGTTAGGTGAATATTGTTTTTTTCGTAATATTTAACCAGACTCTGTCGATACGACAAAATGCCAGCGGAGTGGCTATATTCGACCACTTTTTGGTCGAAATTGCGGATGGCATTCAGCGCCACATCGGGTGTGGGAATGTCGGGTTGACCAATGTTGAGGTGGTAAACTTTTACTCCGCGCTTTTTAGCGGCATCGGCATAAGGAACCAGTTTGCGGATGGGCGAAGCTGGCATGTTCTGTCCTTTGATTGAAATTCCTGGCATGACAAAATGTATTTAATAAAAAAATCCCGTCAGTTGAGTTTTGACGGGACAAAGGTTTAAAAAAATCCGCAACTGACAAAATTTTTATCAGAGAACAACAAATCCTTTGATTACTAAGACTTCGGGCGAATTTTCCGCATTCGACAAAATTGTTACTTGCTTGCTGAATTCACCTTCCTTCTCGGCATCGAATGTGATGTTGATGCTTTTTTTCTGCCCGGGCATAATGGGCTCTTTTGGCCAAGAGGGAACAGTACATCCACAACTCGAACGCGGTTCGGATAAGAGAAGAGGCTGTTTGCCTGTATTGGCAAATACAAAATTGTAAGTAACGGGTTGGTTTTTTTTAACGTTGCCAAAATCGTGTGTTTTCTTTTCGAAAGTAATCACAGGACCAGTTGCTACGTTTTGAGCTGCCAAAAATGCAATTGGCATGCAGAGAACAAAAAAAGATAAAATGAGACGTTTCATGATATGGAGTTTTTATTATTGTGCAATGGGTGTTCCGTTGTCGAAATTCTGAAAAGGCATTATTTCCTCTGGTTTTTTGGAGATGTTGCCAGTAACTTTCAAATAAACAGCACCGTTTGTAGCGTTCGACTCAACAGTAACCTGTTTATTGATACCTCCAATTCGGTTCGAGTCGTATTTAACTTTAATTGATGCTGTGGTGTTTGGCATAACTGGCTCGCGTGGCCATGTTGGCACCGTACAGCCACAAGTAGAGCGAACATTCGACAGAAGAAGGGGGGCATCGCCAGTATTGGTAAAAACAAATTCGACTTCTGCTTTATCGCCCTGCGTGAGCTCGCCGAAGTCGTGAACAGTTTTGTTGAATTTAATATAAGCTCCATTTGTCTGCCCTACAGCCAAAAAGGAAGTCATCCCGAACAAAACAACGAACAAATAAGCGGTTTTCATAGTTCCAATAGTTTTAAAAGGCAAAAGTACAATTTCGCGCGGGAAATATCAAATTGTGTGCCATGTGTTGCGTTTTTCATAAAAAAAAAGAGGCTGTCTCAAAATAATGGGATGTGTTACGACATTCCACCGTTCCGGCGTTTTACTTAAGTCATAAGAATGTCGACGGCCGGAACATGGAACCGTCGTAACAGGCACAAACACAACGATTCCATGTCCTTGCCAGTTTCACACGATATGGCATTCGGACGGTGGAATGTTCTGTTTGTGCCTAACCTCGTCTTTTGAGACAGCCTCTACAATTAACAAAGAATGAGAGATTTACGTGAATATGATTTGAGCTCCTTCGCCACCGGCCATTTCGTAGAATTCGCCAACAGTAAGAACACCTTTTGCATGTTCTGACAAATCTTCCTTTTTAAGTTTAAACATGTCCATAGCAAGTTTGCAGGCATATATTTCGCCACCACCAGCTGTAATCATTTCGAGAAATTCGTCAACAGTTGGAATATCGAGTTTTTCCATTGATTTTTTCATCATTCCCGATGTCATAGCTTCCATACCTGGAATGGAGCTCACCCAAGTTGGAACACGCCAGCCATTAGGAAAGCGCAGAGCCGTATTTCCGATGGTTGCTATGTGCAATTTGTTTACCATCATGGTTCCAGCCGTGCCAGCTCCGAGAATTACTATTTTCTTCATTGTAAATGATTATTTAATTACATTTGCAAAGTTAACGGGCTATGAATGCCCTTTAACAATGGTTTTATGATAAAAATCATTCCTTGATTTATATTCTAACCAGATTATTATGAACGAAATACAGGTGATGGAGTCGAAAGAAAAGGCACATGGCTGCAAATGTGAGGAGTGCATACTCAAAAACCTCATATTCAATTATGTACCCGACGAAGATTCGTACATTTTATGTAATGTTAAGCGCGAGCAGTCGTTTAAAAAAGGCGAAATTATCGTAAAGCAAAATTCGCCCATTGTTGATTTTTTCTATATCAAAAGCGGCATTGTTAAGCTTTCGAAAGTAACCGAGTCGAAACGCAACCACATTATTTCAATTGCCAAGCCCCACGATTATACAAGTTTGCTAACCGTTTTTCATGGTAAAAACTACGCTTACACTATGACGGCGATTGAATATACCGAGATTTGTATATTTCCACTCAATCTGATTATCGATTTGGTTATGCGACATGGCAGTTTTGGCATTGGCTTGCTTAAAAAATCGAGTAAAACAGCCGACGATATTATCGACCGATTTATTCAAAACAACAGCCGCAACCTTCGTGGCCGAATTGCAATGACTTTGCTCGATTTCTCGTTCAATATATACAAATCGCATATTTACGAATTGCCTGTTTCGCGCAAAGAAATTGCCGAGCTTATTGGAATGACTACCGAAAATGTGATACGCATTTTGAGCGAATTCCGCAAGGAAAAGATTATTAAAATCAACGGGAAAGAAATTGAAATTGTCGATTTTGAGCGCCTGAAAATGATCAGCGACCGCGGATAGGAGCAGAATATGCACAACATTGAGCCATTCTACAACTGGCGTCATATCTACACCAGCGAAGACGATAGCATGTCGCCATTCCATGGTTACGAATATAGCGATATTTATTTCACCCACACCGTTTACAACTACTATATTCATCCACAATGGGACGATTTTGGGTCAAATACGTTGTATTTGAAAATTTTATATGCCGATTATTCACGTGGAACAGCTGTGGTTGAGCTCATTGGCGAATGGAACGATTGCTTGTACAACGACATCATGTTTTTGAAACGCAATGTGATTGAACCATTGATGGAAAACGGCATTGTGCAGTTTGTTTTGGTGGGCGAAAATGTGCTCAATTTTCATTATTCCGACACAGCATACTACGAAGAATGGGTCGAAGAAATTGAAGATGGTTGGATTGTTTGTATTGGATTTCTGCCACATGTGATTGCCGAAATGCGCAAAGGTCGATTGGGACGCTATATTACTCTCGACGATGCCATCAACGAACTACCGTGGCGCACCTACATGCCTGAGAATTTGATTATGAAAGTGCTTGAGATGGTTTAATCGTTGGTATCGATTTTCATTACTTTTTTCCGAAGCATGGTGCTGGTTGAGCTATTTAATATATCTTTGATTGACTATTTTAGAAAAAACAATTAGAGGAAAACAAACATAAAAGAAATGACCAACAACGACATACTTCGCCGACTGAGGTTCACTTTTGGTTTCAACGACACCAAAATGATGGAAATATTTGCACTGGCCGATTTCGATGTTTCGCGTGCCCAAGTGTGCGATTGGTTGAAAAAAGAGGAAGACCCTACTTTTCGCGACATCAACGATAAGCAATTGGCTATTTTTCTAAATGGTTTAATTATTGAGAAACGCGGCAAAAAGGAAGGCGAACAACCAATTCCTGAAACACATTTGACCAACAATGCTGTTTTTAGAAAATTAAAAATATCGTTGAACCTCAAAGATGAAGATATTTTGGACATTCTTGCGCTTGTAGGAATGCGCATAAGCAAACACGAGTTGAGCGCATTTTTTCGAAGTCCAACTCAAAGTCAGTACCGTGCGTGCAACGATCAAATGTTGCGCAATTTCTTGCAGGGAATTCAGAAAAAGTATAGTATTGAATGATTTGTAGAGGCGTTGCACTGCAACGACTTGTAGATGGAGTATGAGGAGTATTTCTATCCTTTCCTTTCAATATCGGCGCCCAACTCTCTGAGGCGTTGGTCGAAAAACTGATATCCACGGTCGATTTGCTCGATATTGTGAATTTCGCTGGTTCCTTTGGCCGAAAGCGCAGCAATAAGCAACGAAACACCTGCGCGAATATCGGGCGAAGTCATTTCGATTCCACGCAGCGGATATTTGCGGTCGATTCCAATAACGGTAGCTCTATGTGGGTCGCAAAGAATTATCTGAGCACCCATATCGATTAGTTTGTCAACAAAAAACAAACGACTTTCGAACATTTTTTGATGAATAAGCACACTGCCTTTGGCTTGAGTAGATACAACCAGGGCAATACTCAAAAGGTCGGGCGTAAAACCAGGCCAAGGAGCATCGGCAATAGTCATGATACCACCATCGAGATAGGATTCGACTTGATAAAACTCTTTAGCCGGTACAAAAAGATCGTCGTTGCGCTGTTCAACAGTGATTCCTAAGCGCCTGAATGTTTCTGGAATTATTCCCAAATCTTTCACCGACACATCTTTGATGAGCAGTTCCGATTGTGTCATGGCAGCTAAACCAATAAAGCTACCAACTTCAATCATATCGGGGAGCAATCGGTGCGAAGTACCCGACAAACTATCGACGCCTTCGATTCGCAGCAAGTTCGAGCCAATTCCACCGATACGCGCACCCATATTGCTGAGCATTCTACAAAGCTGCTGAATATAAGGTTCACATGCTGCGTTGTAGATAGTTGTTTGACCAACAGCCAAAACAGCAGCCATGATAATATTGGCAGTACCCGTTACCGAAGCTTCTTCGAGCAACATTTTGGCACCTTGAAGGCGGCCTTTGACCGAAACGGTATAAAAGTTTTTGTATGTATCGAAATCGAGCTCGGCTCCAAGTGCTTTAAAACCAAGTAAATGTGTATCCATTCTACGACGACCAATTTTATCGCCACCTGGTTTTGGAATAGAAGCAGTTCCAAAACGTGTGAGAAGCGGGCCAAGTATCATTACCGAGCCACGAAGCGAACCAGCCTTGTTGATAAATTCTTGCGTTTGAAGATAGCCAAGATTGATATTGGCAGCATTGAAGCGATAGGTAGAAGAATTGATCTGCGAAATTTCAACACCCATCTCGCCCAGCAATTCAATAAGCCTAATTACATCGCGGATAATAGGCACATTGCTAATTTCCAGATCTTTATCGGTGAGCAAAACAGCACTAATTACCTGCAATGCTTCATTTTTTGCTCCTTGTGGAACAATTTCACCCTGCAAAGTGCGGCCTCCATTAATGAAATAGCTGCTCATAATGATTGGGATTAGTACTTTTTTTTAAATTTATTGTTCTTTCTATTCTTTTTGTTGTTGTTTTGCGACCAAGTTTTAGTCTCAACTTTGTTGCTTCGAACAATTTCGGCAGTATCTTGAAAAACAAAATCAGGTTCAACCGAAAGTTTTCCATCCGAAAGTAATTTCAGTTGTTCAAGAATCAATTCATCTTTCACAGAGTCTTTGTTCCAAGTAAGATAGAGTTTTTTCATGGTGTTGGCAATTGCGCCAACCAATTCTTTTTTTCGAGAACCTTCTTCCATTTCGATAGCTTTTTTTACGATTTTTTCGGTATATCGACCATAAAAGCGAAATCGGACTTCGTGAGGAATTGAATAACTAAGCCATTCGGGCGATATTTTCTCGTCGGGTTTAGGCATCGGAAAGGGCGCATCTATGTCGAGAGAAAAATTGCCAATCACATGCAAATGGTCCCAAAGTTTGCGTTTATAATCGATCATATCACGAGGCCCCGACTGAACTGTCATCATGGCATGAACAATAGCATTTGCAGCTTTGGTTCGTGTAGCTTTATCGGGGAAAGTGTTAATGAAATCGACCATTTTTTGAACCGAACGTCCGTATTCCGATAGCAAAAGAGGTTCACGTTGAGTATTGTATTCCATAAGACGGAAAAGATTTAAACAAACAAATATCCGAAAATAATCCGATTACGAAGTCGAACGACAAAACTAATCGGGAATTACTATTTTGAGGCGAGCAAATTTAAGCACAAGTTGCTTGCGTCCAACGCCTTTGAAATCGACAGTAGCTTTCCTGTTTTGGCCACTTCCTTCAATAAAACAAATCACCCCTTCGCCAAAACGTGCATGTTCAACTTTTTGTCCGGTAGCGAGATCGGCAGCATTGGCAACATCTTCGTCGCTAAAAGGATGACTGAAAACGGGAGCCTGAACTTCTTTTTTGTTGTAATGATTGTAGTTGGTAGATGGGCTTTCGCTTTTCGATTTCAAAGGAAGACTTCGTTGAAAGCCTTTGTTTTGGCTGAATTTGCGCGGAATATCGAGCAACGAGCTATCAATTTCTTCCAAAAAACGGCTGGGAGTGCAGAAATTGAGGTCGCCCCAACGATAACGGGTATCGGCATAGCTCAGTGTTAGTTTCGACATGGCTCGCGTGATTGCAACATAAAACAATCGTCGTTCTTCTTCAATTTCGGCACGCGACGACATTGACATTGAGCTTGGGAAAAGATTTTCTTCGAGTCCGGTGATGAAGACATACGGAAATTCGAGCCCTTTGGCCGAGTGAACAGTCATCAGCGATAAACGGTCGTCGTCGTCGTCCGACTCGTCCATATTGGAAAAAAGCGAAACCATTTGAAGAAAATCGCTCATGGTTGGCATTTTACCTTCATTTTCGGCAATAAACTCGTCCTGAAAAGTGCGAATTCCATTTAAAACAGATTCAATATTTTCGTAGCGGGTAATTCCCTCGGGCGAGCGGTCTTCGAACAGTGCTTTAATAAGTCCACTTCCCGCAGCAATTTTTTGGGCCAAATCGTAAGCATCGACAATGTTGAGTTGTTGCTGATAATGCAAAATAAGTTCTTTGAAATCTTTTAGGCGTTTTATAGTGCCTGAATTGAATCCAGTTTGAATAGAATCGATTTCGGAAACAATTTTCCAAACAGGCCATTCGCGTTCAGAGGCAAGAACCGACAATTTATTGATGGTTGTATTCCCAATTCCTCTTACAGGATAGTTTACCACACGAAAAAATGCTTCATTGTCGGCCGAATTCACAACCAAACGGAAATATGCGAGCAAATCTTTTACTTCTTTGCGCTTGTAGAACGACATACCACCATAAACCCTGTAAGCAATATTCATTTTTCGTAGAGCATCTTCGAGCGCTCTCGATTGAGCATTGGTGCGATACAAAATGGCAAAGTCGCTGTTTTTGAGATGATAAGTCATTTTGGAATGAAACACCGAATTGGCAACCAACAATGCTTCGTCGGTTTCGTTTGAGGCTTTCAGCAACGAAATGGGTTCACCACCATCGTTTTCGGTCCAAACAGTTTTGTGCAATTGCGACTGATTGTTCAAAATAACCGAATTGGCTGCTTCAACAATTCGCTTGGTAGAACGGTAATTTTGTTCGAGCTTGAACACTTGAGCACCCGGATAATCTTTACTGAAATTGAGAATATTTTGGATATTGGCACCTCGAAAAGCATAAATACTCTGTGCATCGTCGCCAACAACACAAATATTTTGATGCTGTGCTGCCAATTTCTTCATGATGAGATACTGAGCAAAATTGGTGTCTTGATATTCATCAACAAGCACATACTTAAACCGATTCTGATACTTTTCGAGAATTTCGGGATATTTGTGCAACAACAAATTGATATTGAAGAGCAAATCGTCGAAATCCATGGCAGCCGAGCGTTTGCATCGGTTCCAATACTCCTGATAAATTTGCCAAATCAATGGTTTTTTTGCCAATCGGTCTTGCGATTGAATTTCGGGATCGGCTTTGTATGCTTCGGGGTCGATTAGGTTCATTTTTGCCGACGAAATGCGATTGAGCAAATGCCCAGTATTGTAAACCTTTTCATCGAAATTGAAATCGCGAACAACGCTTTTGAGCACACTTTTAGAATCGTCGGTGTCGTAAATTGAAAAATCGTGCGGATAATTGAGTTTTTCGCTCTCCATTTTTAATATTCGCGCAAAAACAGAGTGAAAAGTTCCCATCCATACCGAGTGTGCTTTACTATCGCCAATAAGCTGATAAATACGTTCTTTCATCTCTTTGGCGGCTTTGTTGGTAAAAGTTAAAGCCAAAATATTGTGCGGATCGACACCTTTATGAATAAGGTATGCAACCCGAAAAGTAAGCACACGGGTTTTACCACTGCCTGCACCAGCCAAAACCATAACTGGTCCGTCGGTGTTTTCGACAGCTTGCAGCTGAACTCCATTAAGATTGCTGAGAAATGATGGTTGCATAAAATCTGAATGCAAAAATACAATGAATTATTGAAAGGAACCCAAACAATTATAATGAGTTTTTTATTCAGTTTGGTTTTCAAGCACGATTCGATGTTGGCACTAAGTGGAAATTCCTATTTACAATGTAATTTTTCTTGCCAACCGCAGAGATATACCAGAGTTTTGCGAAGAGAAAAGACGCAGAGGGATTTGCTTTAGGGCATCTCTAAAAACCTCATTTTGTATGCAATCAACAAAGCAATCTAATTTTATATCGCATTGAATACGAGTTGATTGTATCGATATTTCGACGCAGCTGTTAATAACATGAATGCTTATTTCTCTCATTTGCTGTGTGTTACAAAAAGCCAAAAGCCGC
>DYON01000421.1 GCA_020720525.1 Acetofilamentum sp. | reverse complement strand
TTACAAATTATTTTAAAATAAAAAGCCCTCAAAAGAGAGCTTTTTACTTTTTATTGTTAACGTATTTCATTCTTTACCGAAACGGTATCCGAAACCGATAGCAAGAACTGTTGTTTTTTTGTCGTAAAGTTCTTTTGTTGAAATAGTACCGCCTGTTGTGCTGAGCGGGTCGGAATAGTCAAAAGTATTGTCGCCGTCGGAATAAGAAGTGTAAGAAATACCGAGGTTGATATCGAATTTATCGCTCACGTGAGCAATTCCGCCGAATCCGAATGTTTGAGAAACGAGTGTATAACCCATATCGGTTTGGTAAGCCAAAGTGGGCGATGTGGAAGCGTACAAATATCCGCCGCTGAGCGAGATGTTTTTAGCTACGTCGTATTCCAAAGAAACACCAAGTTCGAATGAATTTTTATCGAGATAAGTTCCTATTGAACCATCTAACATCATAACGTCTTTTTCGCCGTTGGTAACATATTCTTCAGGAATGTATTTAGGATATGGTCCGTCTTCTACGTATGCAGGATTCAACATATATCTTTGTTTTCCGTATTTTGCGGCTTTGTCCATATAATAGTGGAAACCGATTTGTGTGCGGAAATTGTCCATAATGTTGTATCGAACACCCACTGTGAGTAAAGCGGGCATATCGGCAGGAACTTCTTCGCCGTCGGGGAACATTCCTGAACCGTCAATGGTGGTTTTATTTTTCATTGTCATTGCGGTTTTATGCTCGTATTTTATTGCAACGCCTAAATTTCCGTCCATCATCGACAAATCGACACCGATAAATGGTGTGAATGCAGTTCCGGTTTGTTCTGCATCGACTTCCACATTGCCGGTTGCATCGGCATTTGCTCCCATTGCTGAAGCTTTTTTTGTATAAGAAGTTGCAAATGTAGAATATGTACCTTGTGCTTGTGCCAATGTCATAGCATCTATTTGCGCTTGTGTTAATTGTCCTGCTCCTAATTGCAATAAACCACCTTCCATTTGTGCACGTTGGGTAGGAGTAATGATACTCATTGCTTCTGCTTGTGCAAAAGTTAAAGTTCCTGCTCCTCCATCAATTAAAGGTTGCATTCCTGCTGCGCCTGAGGTTGCAGAAGCAGAAACTCCGGTCAGATAAGTATCCATCGTGTTGAAAAATGTCGGTGCGGAAACCATGGCTCCCGTAAATCCGGCATTTGTAAACGTAGGATTAATCATAATATCTCTGATATGTCCTTCATAAGTATTTTTACCAATAATATAACGTCCGCCGACACCGACAGCAATAAAATCGTTGATTTTATACGAAGCCCCGAGTTGGAAACCCATATAAGCCGAAGTTCCTGCAAAATAAATATCCGAAGAATACTGTGTTGTGGGGATTCCTGATGCTGTAAGTTTATCCGGAATATCAGAAATTTTTTTTTCAAACGAAGGTAAACCTGTTTTATATTCGGCACTTCCGCCTCCGCCTACAATTGCAAAACCGCCGTGAACAGCGAAGTTGCCTTTTTTATAGCCCAAATATGCCGAAGGGAAAACCATGGCTTTTACATCGCCTATATATTCTCCGTTGTTCAAGTTTGCGTACTCGTTGTTAATTGTTTTTGTTTGAAAAATTGATTGGTTATCGACTTCAATAAAGAAACCGTCTTTCATGCGTGCCACGCCGGCGGGATTAAAATAAACGGCATCGGCATCTATTGTTGCATCGCGCACCAGAGTACGAACCCAAGCCGCACTTTGATTGGTGTTGGTTACGATACCGCCGGCGAATGCGG
>DYON01000084.1 GCA_020720525.1 Acetofilamentum sp. | reverse complement strand
ACCAGCAAAACGCGTTTTGCAACCTAAAAACAAATGGTTTATTATTGCACCATCAGCTTTAGCGTAGAAACACTGTTCTCTTTTTTTGCTTGTAGCAAATATATTCCTGCTCCAGCATTGCCTAAATAGATAGACAAAACACCTTGCACGTTGTTGGCCGAAAAGACACATTCGCCCAACACATTAAAAATCAGAATTTGGGATTCTTCGGCAAGATTGACCGAAAATTGACCATTCGATGGATTTGGATACACATCGATTGCATTTGGTGTTGGTTGTTCAATGGCTGTTTCGACTCCATTTACCCAAATGCGTAATGCTGGATCGCCCAGAATATTGTTGTCGTAATGAACCCAACGCTGCGCACCGAATTCGAATTCGCCAACCAAATCGACCCAAGGAGCAGTTTCGATTTTCGACATCGCAAAAGCATCGCCAATATTTCGCATATTTAGTGCTGGATTGTAGATTGCACTTACAAATTCGCGATGCAAATGTTGCGAAGGTCCTTCGGTTTGCCCTTCGTTAAACCAGCCATACCTCGAATTGACAATCGCCGAAACCAAAAAATTGCTCATGGTAACCGATTTTTCTGCAATGCAATCGTCGTAATCGAACTTTCCACAAAGACAACCATGACTGTAAAGTAAACCATAACTATGTGTAACACCATTTAAATTGGAAAAAGTTGATGAATTCAAATCCAAGGAGTCCATTTTCATCATATATGTTTCGGACGAATGGCCTACGTGATGAATAAACGAACTTCCACTGTTGATAGCTGTTGCCATGTCGCTAAACTGCCATTCGACTGCATAACCTGGCGGATCGATCCATTTGTCGTAGAGCGAATCGATGGTATTTTCTGCCGATGGAATTCCCGATGTGGTGTAGCCATTATCGGTATGATTGTCGATAAGCAAATTCAAATAATCCTGCCCAAGTGTGAGAGGCGTATCCATGAGCAATTCACCCAAAAACAAAGGCTTGTTCATATCGGTAGCGATGGGCGTGGTTTGATAGGTAACCGATTTGTTCACCATATTTTGAAGTTCGGTTGAATTGCTAACAGGAAAACGACCAACAGCCAATTCGGGAAGTAAATCGACCGAATCGGAAAGCGCTTCACCGTAAACATTGTCGCCATCGTGGTTGTAGCTTCCGTCCATGCCCGAATAGTAAAGATCGGCAGGAATTTCATAATCTTCGTATCCACCACCCGACACAGCAGAGCAATAAAAACCACGCGATGGAACCAAATTGGTGTCGCCACCCAAAATCACATATTCAATTGAATTGGTTTGGTATTCGTTGCGAATGTAGTTGCGAATTTTGTCCTGTTTATCAATTCCTGTCGTTCCCGAATAAATACTTTCGGTTGAAACAACTTGCGCATCGATTCCAGCAGTAGAATAATAATTCACAAGAGGTGAAAATCCACTACTTAGCATGGAAGGCGTAATAATGAGCAACTGATAGGCTTGTTTGGGACCATTGAGCGGATAACGTTCGACCATATCTGGATTCTGCGCAAAGCCTCGAACACGCAACAACACATTTTCGGAATAGCTAAGGTTATCGAGAGCTTCAATGGCAGTTTTGCTTGTTTTTGAATGAATGCGTACTTTCACCGACGAATAATACGAAAGTTGACCAGTTGAAGGATTGTAGCGCATGGGAGTGAATAGCGCCATGGCAAAAGCAAATCCATTGAGGTATTGAGTCGAAACGCGGCTGTGGTTGACCAGCGGAAACGATGTTGAACAATACGTTTCTTCGTTTTTTTGAAATAAGCCATCGCTTCCAATACTGATTGGGACATCGTTTTGAGCAGGAAACAGATTGAAAGAACCAGGTATTACTACTTCGTTTTCGCCAACAATTTCGATCGATTCGGCTACTTCGCCCGGAGGCAGCAGCAGCGAAACAGCGCAATAGGCCAAAAGTGGCTGACCAGGAGCACCAGTGAGTTGTGTTCTATCGAAAACCACAGTTTGGTAATTGCCAACCGATTTGATATGATAATTGGTGAAACGATAGGTATGTTCTGTTGTTTGAGCAAACGAAAATGATACAACCGAAAAAATAGCCAGCAAAACGAATAATGTGCGCATAAAATTGTCTTTCTTATTACGTGCAATATTAAGGATAAATGGTTGCATTGGGCGAGATATTTTTTTTTAATGGATGATAGGAAAAGATATTTTTTTAACGCTGAACACCAGCTTGTTGTCATTCTGAATTTAGTTCAGAATCTAACTGGCTGGTAAAAAAATCTCATAAACCACCGAAACTCGCTTTCCAAATACTGATCAGCATGACAAAAGCTGGCTGTGCTGCACGATACTTCATTTTTTGAATATTGTGCTCATTTGCTGCTGATTATAAAGGTCAAAGCGATCCTTTAACAAGAAAAAAATATTAGTGCAAACAATTGCGATTTAAATACCGCACAATTCTTCATTTTTTTTTACTTTTGCATATCAACATCTATCACCATGAGTATTCTCGTAAATAAAGACTCCCGCATTATTGTTCAAGGATTCACGGGCAGCGAAGGCTCGTTTCACGCTTCGCAAATGATTGAATACGGTTCGCCTGTGGTTGGCGGCGTCACGCCAGGGAAAGGCGGCACAGTACATTTGAATTTGCCAGTTTTCAACACCGTGGCCGATGCAGTTAAAGACGTGAAAGCCGACACTTCGGTCATTTTTGTCCCTGCCGCATTTGCAGCCGATGCCATTTTGGAAGCTGCCGAAGCTGGAATCAAACTTATTGTTTGTATCACCGAAGGAATTCCGGTGCAAGACATGGTAAAAGTGAAAGAATATCTAAAAACTTCGTCGGCGCGTCTCATTGGGCCTAATTGTCCAGGAATAATCACTCCAGGCGAAGCCAAAGTTGGAATTATGCCCGGATTTATTCATACTCCAGGACATATTGGTATTGTTTCGCGCTCGGGAACCTTGTCGTACGAAGCAGTTGACCAAATAACCAAAGTTGGCATGGGACAAACCACCATGATTGGAATTGGTGGCGACCCCATTATTGGCACTTCGATGAAAGAAGCTGTTGAATTGTTTATGAACGACCCCGACACCCACGGAATTGTGATGATTGGCGAAATTGGCGGAAATGCCGAAGCCGAAGCAGCCGAATACATTCAAGAACACGGAAACAAGCCTGTTGTTGCATTTATTGCCGGTGCTACAGCTCCAAAAGGTCGAACCATGGGTCATGCCGGTGCTATTATTGGCGGAAAAGCCGATACTGCCGAAGCAAAAAAAGAGATTCTTCGCAATTGCGGCATTGCTGTGGTTGATAGCCCAGCCGATTTGGGCAGCAAGATGGTGGAGTTGATGAAATAATTGTCTTTTCAACAATCAAAACCAATATGAAGGCATTTCTTTTTTTAGCAATTGCCTATTCGCTTATTATTCTTGTTTCATGAAATCGAAGTGATTCTGTTAATAATATGGATCAAACACAAGCTGATTCAATTGATTCTTCGAGAGCTTTCTTCGAAAAGCACTTCGCCTATTACGAAATAGCCAAAGAAAACCATTACATATCGCCTGCTGATTTATTCAATGAATATTTATTTCCAACTACGAATTCTCCGATTGACAGTTTCTATATTAGATGGTTTTCGTATCAACTATATGGACATGAAGAAACATCTCTTTTCGATAAGAATCCAGAGTATCCGATATTTCGGTTTCTTTGGCTACGCACTTTTCATCCTCCAGTATTAATCAAACTTGAAAAATTGCCTGATCAAGTTCGATATACTGCCAAAATAACCGATGGTCTGGGTGGCTACTATACATGAAAAGTAACCACCAGAATTGAAAAACATCTTTCCGATTCGGTATGGACTGATTTTGGCAAAACAGTTATTGCATCCGGTTTTTTTAATCGCCTCCATTTGAAAATCAGATGTTAAACGGAAGCGACGGTTCTAATTGGATGCTTGAATATAGAGACGAGTATTCATATCATTTTGTTGCTCAATGGTTGCCATTGCATCAGAGGCGAAACCCCAATATTTCCAAGCCTGGGCTATTTCTAATTGAGATGTTGGACTCGGCTGTAATAGACAAAGTTTTCATTTATTGAAACAAGATGAATTCTTGTCTACTTTCAGCATGAATTTCTTCTCTGTTTTGGCTTTTGAGGAGACTTTGGAGGGAAATGGCAATTAATATTGGCAACAAATTCTAACTTCTATTGGCGAAAATCGATTTTGCATGAGTCGCAAAAACTGCGTATATTTGTTATGTGAAAAAATCGTCGCTACATATCAACGAATCGTTGCTTTGGGATATCGATCCTGATGCTTTCGACCCGCATAAAAGCATCAAATTGGTGGTGGAACGCGTTTTTTCGTTGGGTACCATTGACGATTTGCGCTCAATCATGGCTTTTTACAGTTTACAATCAATTGTCGATGCAATCACATCGGTGAACTATCTCGATAAAAAAACACTCAATTTTTCGAGCTGGTATCTGAATATTCCTAAAAAACAGTTCAAATGCTACAAACGCAACCAGTCAGCGAAAAAACGCTGGAATTAATAGTCTCGCTGCAACAATTGCCCGAACTCAGCTCATTTGTCTTGGTTGGTGGCACTGCATTGGCTTTGCAAATTGGACATCGCACTTCAATTGATATAGACCTCTTTAGCACCGAGTCGTTTGATGTAGAAGAAATTACAGAATTATTAGTTTCTAATTTTGGTTTTCAAATATTGTCGCAACAAAAAAACACGCTTCGAGGAATCATTTCTGGTGTAATGACAGATATCATTACACATCCTTATCCATTTATAGAAATAGTTCACGAAAATGGAATTCGGATGGCATCGAGAAAAGATATTGCTGCTATGATACTCAACGCCATTTCGGTAAGTGGAGAGCGTTTTAAAGATTTTGTTGACATCTACTTTCTGCTTGATTTTTTCAGTTTGTCCGAAATGATTGAATTCTACAATACTAAGTATTCCCAGAAAGGAAGTTTACATGTAATTCGTAGCCTCATTTATTTTAATGATATCAATGAATCGGATAAGCCAGCGTTTATACAACAAAAAAATCTAACACTTTCCAAAATAAAAAAGCGGATTCTACAATCGGTGCAAGATTTTGGTCTTTAATACAAGAATCATTTTCTCCTAAAAACATAATCCACAGTGGCTCCCCTGCCCAATGCAACTGAAATGAGTTCTTCTACACCCGCAATTGGTAGCAAAACGATTGACAAAATCATCAGTAGCAGGAAAAGCAAAATATTGAGTGGATTGCGTAATTTTTTTCTATTTCGAAGCATATCGAACAACACATCGCGTTTACCTGTAATCAGATTGAGAGCGCTCAGCACAAAGCCCGGTATATTTTGCACAGGATTGAAATGTCGTGCCCGACGAAACACAAATCCTTTTGAAAGCATGGTCGATTTGAGAAAACTGGGATGTATAAAATGCAAATGAAACTCGGGATCGAGATGCAGCCAGTATTTTCCGAACAGCTTGTATTGCAACGAAGCAATATTGGGAATAGCAATATAAAGCATTCCGTCTGTTTTCAGCAATTGCGCAGCTCTCTCCAAATTTTGTAGCGGTTGGGCAATATGCTCGAATGAATGAATGCTTACCACCGCATCGAAAGAGCTAAGTGGTAAATCGACTTCCTGAAAAGGCTTGCTAATGATAGTAAGATTGGCGTTTTTAGAAGCTCGGCGAGCTGCAACACTATCCATCTCGATTCCAGTAGCAATGCAATTTGTTTTTTGCTGAATGCGTGTCAGCAATGCACCGTTTCCGCAGCCAATGTCGATTACCGATGCATTGGTCGAAGCGAATCGTTTGTTAATATAGCGTGTGCGGCTTCTCCGTTCCGAATTGAGCATCCATACAATTGGAGCAAACCAGAATTTCTCTTTTTCGGCATCGCCATAATACTCGTCGGGATAGTCAATTGAATTATCGATAGCTGCATCGCTTCTGAAAAGCGATTTGCAATTGCTACAATAAAAGAACAGGCAAGCAGCAAAACCATGCTTTTTCGAAACATTGCGACTGCCACAAAACAAGCAATTCAGACCATTGCCATCAACAGTCTGAATTGAGTTAAGATTTTTATTGTCTTGAATAGACAAATTGAAGATTGATTACCGTTATTCTTTTTCGCCTTTGGCAAATAAATCGGGCTGGTCGGCAGCAGCTTCTTTTTTTGCTTTTGCTGGTTTAGCAGGAGCTTTGGCTGTTGTCTTTTTTGCTTTTGGTTCTTTCACTTCAGCAGTTTTGACTACTTCGGCAACAACTTCATTCACTTCTGCAACTTCTTTAGCTTTGGCTTTTGGGGCGGCTTTTTTCTTTTCTTCTTTCACTTCAACAACGGCCACATATTTTTTTGATTTAACTGGACGAGTTTTACCATGTGTTCCACGATGAATTTTGCCGCGTTTCGATTTGATATCTCCTTTACCCATAATTGTATTTTTTTGCAAAAGTACAAAAACCTGCTAATTAGAGTTCTTTTATTTTGTAATTCTATCCATTTTAATAAAAAATCGTCAATTGAAGCCAGTTTATACTAAATATCTTTATTTCGAAAACAAATATTGATTTCGAGTTTAAAAAAAAGAACTAAGTAATATTACGCTTGAATCGATGCAACGAAATGGATACTTTTGTGTCTGTTAAATATAATTTAGCACCATGAAAAATACTTTTTTGCTTGCTTTTGCCATTACGATGGCAGCATCTATTCATGCACAAACCCCTCAAAAAGCACCTGTAAATCAGTCGTATCTACACTATTTGGCTGGCGAAACACCAACTAACAATTATGGTTATTTGCCTCCAGTTGTCGATTTGAAAGCAAAAAAGTATCCAGCAGAAAAAAGCACGCTGGTTCTTCCTCCCTCATACGATTTGCGAACACAAGGTTATTTAACTTCGGTTAAAAATCAGGGAAGCTGTGGTTCGTGCTGGACATTTGCCACATGTGCAGCTACCGAATCGTACTGGCTTTTAAGTGGTGCTGGAAGTTTCGATTTGTCGGAAGACAACATAAACAATTGCCACAATTTCGACTGGGCACCTTGCATGGGTGGAAATATATTTCTTTCAACCGCTTATTTATCAAGAGGTTCTGGAATGATTTCGGAAGCCGACGATCCCTTCAACGATGTGGCAGGTACTTGTCCTACGGGTTTAAATCCGCTTAAATATGTTACCGAATCGCGCTTTTTGCCACAAAACAACACCAGTATCAAACAAGCTGTTTACGATTATGGAGCTTTATACACCTGCTTTTATTGGGAAAGTGCCTATTTCAATTCGTCGAACAATACTTACTATTACAGCGGGAGCGACAATCCAAACCATGCTGTTACTATTGTTGGTTGGGACGACAATAAAGCAACTTCGGGAGGAACAGGCGCATGGATTATAAAAAACAGCTGGGGGGCGAGTTGGGGCGAAAGTGGATATTTTTACATTAGCTACAACGATGCTTCGGTAAACGAAGAAGTTGGATATTTCCCTGGCTACAAAAACTTCACAATTGGCGATTATGTAATGACCTATGCTCCTTTTGGGGAAATTAACGACATTGGGTTCGGCTCCAATACAGGCTATGGTGTTATAAAGTATTCAGCATCGGGAAACATGATGATAAAATCGATTGGATCCTATATTGCATCGGGAAATTCAACTGTTGGTTTCGAGATTTACGACGATTTTAATGGAATCACATTGAGCAATCTAATTGATAGTATAGGCACCAAATCGTGCGATTTGCCTGGCTATTCTACATTCGACCTTAACACTCCACTTGTTGTGGTATCGGGAAACGACCTGTATATTAAAGTTAAATATGTTACTCCAAGCTACAATTATCCAATCCCAGTTGAAGAAGTTTACAGCGGCTATGCATCGAATGTAACAACCGAAACAGGAAAATGCTGGGTTAGTTCCAACGGAACAACATGGCAAGCTGCAGGTGCGGGCACCAGTCGCGATTACGATATTTGCCTCAATCTGTATGCCTCGGCTGCTGGCGCGGTAAGTACTTCGTTTGTTGCCAATACTACCACCACTTGCACAGGCGAAATTGCTTTTTCCGATCAAAGCTCGAACTCACCTACCAATTGGCTTTGGAATTTTGGCGACGGAAATACATCGACTCTTCAAAACCCAACGCATTTCTATATTATTGATGGCAATTACACCGTGAAGCTAAAAGCGTGGAATATTTTTGGCACCGACAGTCTAACGCGGCCAACTTACATTTCGGTTGGTTTACCAACATCGCCTTCAACCATTGGCGACACTGTATGTGCAGGCCAACAAGCAACACTTTCGGCAAATGGAACAGGAATCATTGAATGGTACGATGCTGCAACTGGTGGAAACTTTTTGGGAAGTGGAAATACATATACCACTCCTATTGCAACAAGTACCACAAACTACTACGCACAAAATTCGGGCATTCCAGGTACATCGCTTTATGTGGGCGACACACATTCTTCTTCAAACGGAAGCATGTTCACTTCATCGGTTCAACATTACTTAGTATTTGATTGTCAGGAAGCATGCAAATTGGTTTCGGTACAAGTGAATGCTGGTGCATCTGGTTACCGACTCATCGAGTTGCAAGATAATGCAGGAAATGTATTGCAAGACACCAATATCAATATTTCATCTGGAGTAAGTCGGATCACTCTCAATTTCGACATTCCAGTTGGCACATCGTTGCGGCTTGCAGGACCGCTTAGTCCCAATTTGTATCGTAATAATACTGGATGTAATTATCCGTACGAATTGCTGCCATACATTAGTATCAACGAAAGCAGCGCAGGAACAACACCAACAGGTTATTACTACTATTTCTACGACTGGGAAGTGAAGGGTTATTGCACCAGTGCACGCACTCCTGTTATGGCATTGGTCGATGGACCTTCAACCGCATTGAGCATAAGCGGTTTGTACCAATTGTGTCCTGGCGATTCAGTTGAAGTTACAGCTTCAAATGCCGATTCGTGGCTGTGGTCGCCAAATGGAGAAGCTACTCAAAGCATCACGGTGAATTCGGCAGGCAACTATTTTGCTACGCTTACAGGTAGTGCATGCAACTCCAACAGCGACACCCTCATGGTGGTATTGGCTCAGCTTCCAGTTGCCGGGTTCAACTGGTTGTCCAATGGCTCAAATGTTCAGTTCACCTCAACAGCACAAAATGCAAGCTCGTATTATTACGATTTCGGCGATGGAAGCAGTTCTACTTCACAGAATCCTTCGCATATTTATTCCACTTCAGGAAGTTTTGTGGTAGTTCAATATGCTATAAACGCTTGCGATTCGGCCATGTCGATCGACACCATTCAAGTTGTGATTTCGGGAATATTGAACAGCACTCCGAATTCGATGGTTGTTTTTCCAAACCCAGCAACTGAAAACATTACTGTTACTTATCAATCTGGAAATGTTGACTGGATGCGAATTTTAAATCCAGAAGGAATAGAAATTATGCGTATTGTTAATCTTGGCGAGCAAAGCACCATCGTTGATATTTCGGCATTGAAGCCTGGCATTTATTTCATTGAAATAAATGGAACTGATAATATGAGGACGGTGTTTGTTAAGATGTAGCTATCAGAATTTGCGGTTACTCGCCGATTGTCGTATTCAATTTACAAAGTATGGATTTGTCGTTTTTTCGTAGCGAATAAGCTACTATGTTCATTTAATAAGCCAATTTGAGCACTTTATTCTGAGTTATTCAGACGAATATTGGGCATCTCGAAAAGCCCACTTTTGTCATATTGAGACCACCAGCAAAACGCATTTTGTAACCTGAAAAAGTTTACAAAAAACGCAGTCATGCAGAGACCACCAACAAAGGCGCGCCTTTGCAACCTAAAAACAAATGACAAACC
>DYON01000083.1 GCA_020720525.1 Acetofilamentum sp. | reverse complement strand
AATAGGAATAGACCAAGTTGATTTGCCTCGTATTTTTGAACGGTTTTATCGAACCGAAAAAAGTCGCAGCCGCGATTTGGGAGGTACTGGTTTGGGGCTAGCTATTGTAAAACACATCATTGAAGCACACAGACAAACCATTCATGTACGATCGAAGATTGATGTTGGAACTACTTTCTCCTTTACACTTGCAAAAGCAAATGGGAAAAAGACTTCAACGAAGAAAACTGATTAACTTTCTGAAAACAACTATTTAGCAGTTGCAGAGTTTTTCATGGTCTTACTTTTCTTTTGGCTCCCGCCTTTTTGCGAGACAAGCTCCAACGAAAAGTAATACCGCACCGCTGTGCGGCAGAGGCTCAAGAAAGCCTGTCTGCCTGCGCAGCCAAGGCAGGCTCGTCGCTCGTTGAATTTTTCGGAGAAAATAGACAAACATAAAACCAGAGCAGAAAAAAACTCACCGAAGGACAAATTGGGTTACAGAAATTCGGTTCAAACAGTTTTCATGCTTATGCCTTCGGCGCATAAGATTTTTGAGTCCATTTTCTTTGCCGAAAAATTCAAATGGCGACATCCTCCTCGTGGATGCAGTTGAAACGTAGGGAACACTTGAAGATTGAAATGGCATATATCAGCAAAATTCAATTTTTAAAAAACCGTGGTTGAAGTGTTGAAACGGAGCTTGAAAGCTTGATTTCAAAATTCAGTTTCGATACTTCAACTCAGTTGCAACTACATAGTGCACAGCTTTTAATGGGCAATTCCTCGTCGGCTCTCTGAAGTTTACATGCAATTTATTATAGTTGTTTTCTATGCAAATTCCGTTGTTAAGTGCCGCAAATTCCATTAACGCATATAGAAATAATTTAGACAGACCATATGTAGCGATTCAAGCAAACGCTATATGTCTTTTTAGACAAATTGTTTTTAGAAATTTACAGCTCTGTACAACAGAAGACCGTAGAGCCAGAAACGCGGGAAGCGGAAAAGTGTCCAAAGCAACATGCGACGAACAGGATAATTCAACATGCCCACCGCGACCATACTCATCGAAAAAGGCAAAGGTGTTAGTGCAGCTGCGGCAATGAGCCAGCCACCCCATTTTTTTGAATTACGAATATGCTTTTCGAATTTACTGGTAAAATATTCGTTGATTCTGCGGTTGCGCCTAATGAGTTGACCCCAGCCATATGAAACCACGCCAGCAATGTAGGACAATGCGGCAAGAAGAGTGAGCCAAAGCCAAGGATTCGGCATTTCTTCGCTCCAAATGATAAACAAATCAGAAGGAATGGGACTGAGAAAACTTTCAGAGAGAAAAAAGGTAGCAATCACCAACGAACGAGGCACGTGATGAACGAAATAATTAAAAATCACGTCGATATCAAGAAATTGCTGCCCAACAAAATATAACAGGGCGAAGATGATTCCAAATATCAGAAGAAAACGCAAAAGGCTCTTCCCTACTTCGGAATAGAAACCAGTGCGACGAAAATACTGAAATTGCAGCCACCAGCGCTGAAAGATGCTTTTACGTTTTTGAGGCATGGAATGGATTGATTTCAACAAATATACGAAATTATTTATTTTCTTGCTCCAATTATTTCACCAATTGCCGCTTTCAAATCGATGAGCCCAGCCATGTCGGCAGTAAGAAGCACAATAACTCCAACCAGCACCCAGCGAATAACGTCGGCACCTTTTTTAATGGCAATTCGCGATGCAACAAAAGCTCCAATCACATTTCCAATTGCGTGAATGAGACCATATTTCCACATCACTTGGTCGTTAATAATGAAAATAATGAGCGAAAACGGCACGTAGAGCATTACCAGCAGATTTTTAAGAACATTTGCCCGCATGAGGTCGAACCCAAGCCCCAACACAATGGAGGCAAGTAAATAATATCCTACTCCAACATGCATAAATCCGCCATAGATGCCAACAACCAGAAAAAGTGGATAATTCCATTTCTTAACTGGCAATGCAAGCAACGATGCATTTCCTTTGAGCCACAGCGATGGTTTGAATAGAATAAAACCCAGCATTACAATCATAATAACCACAAAAGCCATCCTGATAATTTCCTCGTTAAGTTTTACAGCTATAAACGAACCAAGTACCGACCCAATTACTGTTGGAACAGCTATGCGAAGGCTCTTTTTCCAGTCGATTAGATGGCTATGCTGAAAAGCGGTAACGGAAGTTAATGTTTGAAAAAAAACTGCCAATCGATTGGTTCCGTTGGCAACGTTGATAGGCAAACCGAGCCACATAAGCACCGACAACGAAATAATGGTGCCACCACCGGCCATGGTGTTGATAAAACCAACCACAAGACCCGAGCAAACTAGGATAATGATGACATTAGTTTCCATTGCGGTGGCGAAGCAAGCTCTTTTTATGACCGTACAAAAAATAAATAGCCAATCCAATTGCCAACCAAACAAAGAACCTGAGCCAGTTGGTGAGTCCGAGTTCCGACATCAGGTAAAGATTGATAAGCAAGCCCACCAACGGAATGAAGCTCCATTTGCGAATCATTGCATAAATCATGAGGGCAGTGGCCAAAATAAAATATGCCAAAACAACAACGCGTTCGCCTAAAAATGCCTCAATCGACAAATCGCCCACAAAATACAGAATTGTTACTATGGACGGAACCAACAAAGTTGGCACCCATAAACGCGAATTAAGGTATGGAATTCGGAATCCTTTGCGAATTTCGGGATCGTTTTTGTCGAGAATCATAATTCCACCAGTTACCAAAACAAAGGCAAACAATGTTCCGATGCTGGTGAGGTCAGCCATTTCGGTGAGGTTAGTAAACAGAGCTGGCACAGCAACCATAATTCCTGTAATCACCGTGCTGAAAGCTGGTGTTTTATATCGTTTATGCAATTTCGAAAATCGAGGAGGCAACAATCCATCGCGGCTCATGCTCATCCAGATTCGTGGTTGCCCAACCTGAAAAACAAGCAGAACACCAGCCATGGCAATCAATGCCGACAGCGCAATAACTCCACTCAGGCGCGACAAACCTACACGCTCAAACACATAGGCTAGTGGGTCGCCAACACCGAGTTCGGCATAATTGACCATTCCAGTGAGAATAAGCGCAATAACAACGTAGAAAACTGTTGTGATGATGAGCGCAAAAATCATCGAGCGAGGAAGATCGCGCTTTGGGTTTTTGCATTCTTCGGCGGTGGTACTGATGGCATCGAAGCCAATGTAGGCAAAGAAAACACCCGCCACACCTTTCATCATGCCACCAAATCCGTTGGGTGCAAATGGCGACCAATTGTCGGGATCGACATAAAATGCACCCACAGCCACTACCACCATTAAAATAAGAATTTTGAGCGCCACCATGATGTTTCCAGCTATTTTCGACTCGCGAATTCCTCTAAAAACGAGAATTGAAATAAGAGCAACAATGGTGAATGCCGGGATATCGGCAATGATATGCAGACCACCAATTACGGGCGAGTTTTGCCACGCCAAAAAACCTTCGCGCAAAGGCACTTCTATATCGTTGAATGCACTTCCTTGAGCCAGAAGCTCCGCAACAGTTTCGTGAGCACGCGAAGCCGACAAGAAATCGACCGACATAAATTCGGGGATATGCAATCCAAATCCGCTGAAAAAGCCTGTAAAATAATCGCTCCACGAAATGGCAACAGCAATGTTTCCAATTGCATATTCCATAATTAGATCCCAGCCAATAATCCAGGCAATGAGCTCGCCAAAACTGGCATAGGCATAGGTGTAAGCACTTCCACTGATGGGAATGGAACTGGCAAATTGTGCATAGGCCATTGCAGAAAAACCACAAGCTATAGCGGTAATAATAAAAAGCATCGAAACCGAAGGGCCTCCGGCAGCTGCTGCATTGCCAATGGTGCTAAAAATTCCTGCACCAATAATAGCTGCAATGCCAAGTGCCGTAAGATCGACAACGCCCAACGACCGCTTCATGGGCTTATTTTCCCGATCGTGCCGAGCCACAATGTCGGAAACCGATTTACGTCGGAATAGTTCGCTTAGGTTCATTGTATTCAATTCACGAAAGCAAAGGTATTAGATTCTTTGGGATTGCAAAACGATAATCGGCAATTTGCATTTAAACAAAAAAACGGGCTCAGAATTTCTTCTGAAGCCCGTTCGTTTTTCAGTTGTATATAACCTAGCGGAAAAAGCGAACTACATTGCTACTATTGGCCGATGTGATGCGTACAAAATACATTCCATCGCTCAAATTATTTACATTGAGTTGTACCAATTGTTGACCAGCGTTTTGGTTTTCGTTGAATCCAAGACCTAAAGAGCGTCCTTGAATGTCGAGAACTTCGATGCTTACATTTCCAGAATTGTTGAGGGAATATTCAATATTCACAACATCGGTTGCAGGATTAGGATAAAGAACTACAACACCAAAAACACTTACCTGATTGTTTTCGATTCCTGTAAAAATAGAACCACTCAGCACTGGACTACCAGCCATGGGGCGAAAATCGGGGTTGCCATAATTGAATGGAGCGGTAATTTGAAGGGCAGCATGGGTAAGCAATGTGTCGTTTCCTCTCGAAGCTTCGTTGAAATAATTGCGAACAACATTCACAGTATCATCAGGGAAATAAACACCTGAGCAATAGGCAAGGGTAACTCCGTAGAGCAACAATTCGCCATCGGCAAGATTCTGACGTGCAGCCGAACCATCTACAAAAAGACCATCTTTGTAACCAGCAAAAAATGAATTGTAAATGTCGATTTGGGTATTGCGACGCAAGTGCATAGCGCGTTTGTAGTTGGTATTGATGACAGTGGTAGTAAGAACTTTAGGACCAAACATCGATACATTCGAGAAAATTGGGCTGGTAATTGGAGTGTTGGTTGAACCAGAGCCGTCGTTGTCGCTTTCGAAACCATTAGATCCTGAACCTGGATCAGCAATCGAAGAATCGCGTAGAGAAACAGCATACTGAATCATTCCGCTGAAACCATAGTCGGTGTCGAAATCGTCGTCCCAACCAAAAGAAGCAACCAAATATTTTGCATTCACTGTGCCGCCAAACCATTCGTATGAATCGTCGCCACTGCGATAAATCTGAATATGATCGATGGTTGTTGCACTTCCAACACCACCAAGAGTAAGACCGTTGATTTCTTTGTCGGTCACAAAAGGAATACCTGGAAATTCAATGCGCACATACTGTAATGTACCACTGTTGTCGGCATCGTTTGGAGTTGTAGCTCCACCATAAAACGATGTTGGGCCACCTTCAATTTGAGCTTCGCCGCCAGGAACATTGATAGCTGCTTTTCCGCAAATAACCACACCACCCCAGTCGCCATAATCGCGCGAGCCAGCTGCTTCGTTTGAGGTGAAAACAATCGGATTGGCCGATGTTCCAATAGCGCTCAGTTTTGCGCCACGTTCAATAATGAGTGTTCCTTTAGTGGTTTTGTCGCCACGAATAACAGTTCCAGCCTCGATGGTGAGGGTAACACCGTCGCGAACATAAAGAAAACCTTCAATTTTATATACGTTTGTTGCTGACCAAGTTTCGTTGGCAGTAATCTCGCCCGATTTGGTAATTGTTGTTGCACCATAAGCTGTGTTTTCTGCATCCCAGTTGGTCCAACCTGCTGTCCAAAGAGTAGTTGCATCAAAAGCTCCACGGTACAATACCTGATCGAAAAATGGATTTTCGATGCTATGCTGTGCATTGATGCTGCCAGCAATCAAAAGCCCTAAGGCAATAGTCGATAGTTTTTTCATTTCAATTTTGTTTGTTGATTTTGACGCAAAGAAACCCACTGTGTGTTATGTACATTTTAAGCCTCGATGAATTTAGAGAGAAGAATATATTACCAAATTGTGAACGCATGGCTCTTTTGCTTAATAGAGCATGAATATCACGATTTTGATGTTTTATAAATAGTAATTTTTGAAATACATTCCACCCATAACTCAAATTATATTTTGCGGTAACTATATTTTTTTACATTTAGCGCGGATTATGTATATTATTTTATGCGGAAACTAAACTTTTTGTATATTTGCCGCAAAAAATAATTTTATGAAAATCATTGTTGGGCGCAAAGAAGAACAAAAAGATTTGCAGACTTATTACAAGAATAAAGTCTCTGAGTTTGTTGTTGTATATGGTCGCAGAAGGGTTGGAAAAACTTTTTTGATAAGAGAGTTTTTCGAAAATAATTTCAGCTTTCAACTCACAGGAATGTCCAATGCAAATACAAAAGAACAGTTAATCAATTTTCATGCAGCCATTCGAAAACAAGGTGAAATGGAATATGATTTTGCGGCAACGTGGTTTGAAGCATTTGAGCAACTTATTCATTTACTTGAGCACTCACGAAAGAAAAGGAAAGTAGTTTTTTTAGACGAAATGCCATGGCTTGATACTCCAAAATCGTCATTTTTAAGCGCATTTGAGCATTTTTGGAACAGTTGGGCTTCGGCACGAAAAGATATTCTTCTTATTGTATGTGGCTCTGCCACAACATGGATAACAGGCAAATTATTGAACAATAAAGGAGGGCTGCACAACAGAATAACCAAAAAAATGTATATCGAACCCTTTAGTCTCAAAGAATGCGAAGAATATTTACACGCAGCCAACTTTTCGTGGAATCGATATCAGATAACCGAAAGCTATATGATTTTTGGAGGTGTTCCATATTATTTAAGTTTACTTAAAAAGGGCAAAAGCTTAGCTCAGAATGTAGATTACTTGTTTTTCAAGACCAATGGAGAACTGCGAAATGAGTTTGAGAACCTATATGCATCGCTTTTCAAAAAACACCTTCTGTATGTTAAAATTGTTGAAGTGCTCAGTAAAAAAACAAAAGGGTTATTGAGAGAAGAAATTCTAAAGGCAATACATCTAAATGATGGAGGAGGTTTTTCAAAAATATTAAACGACTTGGAACAATGTGGCTTTATTCGAAAATACAATGCTTTCGACAAAAAAACGCGCGAATCTCTTTTTCAATTAAATGATTTTTTCACGTTGTTCTATCTAAAGTTTATTCAACAAAACAAATATAACGATGAAGCTTTTTGGTCGTCGGCCACCGATAGTGCACAACGCGTAATATGGAGTGGATATGCATTCGAACAGGTTTGCTTTGCACATATTCAACAGATTAAAAAAAAGCTTGGAATTAGTGGAGTTCAATGCAAAGTGGCCTCGTGGCGAAGCAAATATTCAGATCCAGGAGCACAAGTAGATATGCTTATTGAAAGAAAAGATCGGATTGTCAATTTGTGTGAAACAAAATTCTCGCAAAGCCAATATGCCATAGATAAAAAATACGACAAAATTCTGCGAAACAAAGCAGGGGCTTTCAAACAGGAAACAGGAACACGTAATGCCATCAATATAACTATGATTACAGCTTATGGACTAAAACAAAATGAGTATTCTGGAATGATTCAAAACGAAATAACCTTAGACGATTTGTTTGAAAAATAATGAACAATCAACAAAACGGAATTGACCAAAATAACTACTTTTACCAAAACAACTTTCTCATGAGCGAAAAGAAACCAGTTCTGTTCCTGCTCGACGCTATGGCGCTGGCATACCGAAGCTACTTTGCATTTATTAAAAACCCTGTTCGCAACTCAAAAGGCATGAATACCAGCGCTGTGCTGGGTTTTGCAAATACAGTGCTCGATCTCATCAACAGAGAAAAACCCGACTATCTTGGAGTGGCATTCGACACACATGCTCCAACGGCACGCCATTCCGAATTCGACTTCTACAAAGCCAATCGCGAACCCATGCCCGACGATTTGTCTATTTCGCTGCCGTTTATAAAGGAAATGCTAAGTCTCATGGGAATTCCCATTCTCGAAGTTGAAGGCTACGAAGCCGACGATGTGATTGGAACACTGGCCAAAGAAGCCGAAATTCGTGGATTTCGAGTGTATATGATGACGCCCGACAAAGATTTTGGGCAGCTGGTGAGCAACAATATATATATGTACAAACCAGCCAAATTTGGCTCACCTGCCGAAGTGTGGGGACCCGCCGAAGTTTGCGCGCGCTACAATATTCTACGTCCAGAGCAGGTCATCGATATTCTGGCCATCATGGGCGATGCCAGCGACAATATTCCAGGCATTTTTGGCATCGGCGAAGTGGGTGCCAAAAAGCTACTGTCCGAATATGGAACTGTTGAAAACTTGATTGCCAATGCCAACGACATCAAGAATCCCACGATGAAACAAAAAGTGCTGGCGGGCGTCGAATCGGCTATGATTTCTAAACAACTCGCCACCATTCTGCTCGATGTTCCTATTCAGTTTATGCCATCGCAACTCGAATGGAATGTGCCAACTTATGCGCCTTTGCAGCAATTTTTCGACGAAATCGAATTTCGTACATTTTCGCGACGTTGGTGGGAATCGCTGGGGATGATTGTTAATAAAAAGCCCGAAAAGGCTCAGGGTCAGGCTTCGCTGTTCGATCAGGATTTTGTCGAAAACCAAGCTGGATTGAATTCGGCAATCAGCAACATCAACACTTTTGCTCACGAATACATCCTTGTCGATAACATCGACGATGCAAAAAAACTGGCTACAACTCTATCTGCATGCAACATGTTTTGCTTCGACACCGAAACCACCTCGCTCGATATTCTCGATGCAAAAATGGTTGGAATTTCGTTTGCCATCGAACCCAGTAAAGCATGGTTTGTGTATCTTAAAGATGAGGTTTTTGCCGCAGAAGCTTTGCAGTTGCTGAAGTCCGTTTTCGCAAATACCAGCATTTCCAAATGTGGACAGAATCTGAAATTCGACATCGGAATACTTCGCACCGCCGGAATTGAAGTAGCTGGACAACTGATTGACACCATGTTGGCGCATTATCTGCTTCAACCCGAGCAAAAACACAATCTCGATTTTTTAAGCGAAACCTATCTGGGATATAAAACCATCACTTTCGACGAACTTGCAGGTGCCGGAAAAATTAAAAATCCGCTGTTCGATTTACCTGTCGAAAAGCTCACCGATTATGCTTGCGAAGATGCCGATGTTGCACTCCGTTTGTGGCAAGTTTTCGAACCCGAGCTCGATGCGAACGGAATGAAAGAATTGTTCAATAACACCGAAACACCACTAATTGCAGTACTCGAAGACATGGAACGCGAGGGAATTCGCATCGATACTGCTTCGCTGAAAGATTTTTCGGGCCAATTGAGCAGCGAAATTATTCAAGTGGAATCAGAAATTCATCAACTTGCCGGGCAACCTTTCAATATTGGCAGCCCAAAACAGTTAGGCGAAATTTTGTTCGACAAATTACAAATTGCCGAAAAGCCAAAGAAAACAGCCACCAAACAATATTCGACGTCCGAAGATGTGTTGCAAAAATACATCAACCGCCATCCGATTGTAGAAAAAGTGCTCGAATTTCGCGGACTTTCTAAATTGCAAAACACCTATGTAGATGCTTTGCCACAGCTTATTCATCCCAAAACAAATCGCATTCACACCAGCTACAATCAGGCGGTTACATCCACCGGACGGCTTAGTTCGACCAATCCGAATTTGCAAAATATTCCCATCCGAACCGACCGCGGACAAGAAATTCGCAAAGCGTTTGTTCCACGCGACGAAAATCACGTGCTGGTTTCGGCCGATTATAGCCAGATTGAGCTTCGAATCATTGCGTCGATGTCGGGCGACTCACATTTGCAACAGGCTTTTCGCGACGGAATCGATATCCATACCGCTACAGCTGCAAGGGTTTATGGTGTCGAAATTGCCGACGTCACAACAGAGATGCGTCGCAGCGCAAAAACTGTCAATTTTGTAATTATTTACGGCATTTCGGCATTTGGACTTTCCGAACGTCTTGGAATTGATCGCAAAGAAGCTGCCGAAATTATAAACAACTACTTTGAACAGTTCCCCG
>DYON01000420.1 GCA_020720525.1 Acetofilamentum sp. | reverse complement strand
TTGAAAGACGGAAAGGAACGTGAAATACAATCAATGATTTCAACTTCGTTTTGGAGTGCAGACGGCAGACCAATTTCAGCAGAAGAATTTTTGAATAATCTATTTGGCGAATTGCCAAACCTTTTCAAAAGTGAAGATGAGTTGCGGACACTTTGGAGCAACCCACTTACCAGACGGACACTATTAGAGAAATTAGATGCAGCAGGTTTTGGAAAAGAAGAACTAACCACTTTGCAAAAACTCATTGACGCTGAAAAAAGCGACTTGTTTGATGTGTTGGAATATGTGTTTAACAGCGACATAAAACCAATGACAAGAGAAGCAAGAGTAGCAGCAGCACAAGCGACCATTTTTGCATTGCTTGACAACAAACAAAAAGAGTTTATTGAATTTGTGTTGAGCAAATACATTGAGACAGGAGTTGAGGAACTTGACCAAGAGAAACTACCAATCTTGCTGACAAATAAATATCAATCGTTAGAAGATGCCAAGGATATTTTAGGAGACGTTGCAAACATCAGCAGACTGTTTATAGAATTTCAACAGCATCTATACAAACGGAAAGCAGCATAATGACAGGACACAGCCGACATACAGCCAACACTTCGCAGTCATACACATTTGCAAGCCGCACCAGCCAACGCACCGACCAAAGCTTGCAAAAGAGTATGCCTGCCCAACCGCACGGACACTGCAAACTTGACACGGCAGACTTACGACAAGAGAGAAGGGCAGCACATAACAAGGGGTTTGCAATAGGCGGGGTTTCGTGCTCCGCAGACAGTTTTGTGGTAGCCGAAAGTTCAGTTCGCCGTATGAACATTTGTGGTAAAAACCCCGCCCATCGCAAATCTGCCAACCGTTGGCAACAAGTGTAAAAAGACAGACGACCAGACAGATACGATAGTAATAAATTGAAAATAGAAAGGATTTAGCTTTTTGATAGGACAGTGCTAATTTGGTGGAATTCATTATGTTTTTTTCTTCCCCCCGCAAAAAAGAAGAAAGAAACCCCGCACACATTGCACACATTGCCAAAGCCCCACGGGCCAACGCTGAAGCCAAAGCTTTGCCAAAGAGTGCAATTTTGCCTGCACACCCGAGCTAAATTGTTACTTTTGAACTATTAAGAAATGAACCGACATAATGAAAAAGGATATAGACAAACAGCTTCAATCCAAAAATATTAAACCAACCGCCATGCGCCAGTTGGTTTTGCAGATTTTAGCAGAACAAAAAACAGCCATCAGCTTGCCCGAACTAGAATTAAAATTTGAAAAAGCCGACAAAGTAACGTTGTATCGTACGTTAAAAACATTTCAGGAAAATAAACTGATTCATTCGATTGAAGATGGTTCGGGTTCTTTGAGATACGCGCTTTGTCAGGACAATTGCGAGTGCCAACCCGAAGACCTGCATGTCCATTTCCTTTGCACAAATTGCAATCAAACATATTGTTTGAATGACATCCCTGTTCCAACACTTAATCTTCCCAATAACTTTTCGTTCGAAAGTGTGAATATGGTTGTAAAAGGTATTTGTTCAAATTGTAAGAAATAACTTTGCAACCCGGTTGCATCAACTTTTTATTAGTTTTGCCGTTGATATTAAAATGTTTTTTGTAGAATGAAATATATGGCAGTCATATTATCAGTGTATCTATTGGTTTTAACAGCGATGCCTTGCAATGATGTTCACGCTGCCAATACAAATTCTGTTTCCATAGAACTGACAAAACAGATCCCGAATCCGGCAAATGATGCTGATTTATGTTCCCCGTTT
>DYON01000082.1 GCA_020720525.1 Acetofilamentum sp. | reverse complement strand
CCAAAATTCAGCTCTTCGAAGTGGGTGGTGGAAATGTGAAGTAATAAAATCACTTTGTTTTTTGCTCTCTGAATAGGATTTATTCACCTTTTGTAAAGGTTGATATGATTACTGTAAGTGTTTTATTTACAGGAAATAAATAATAGCCAGAAACACCAGCCCATCAGTTTGGCGTAGTCTGGAGACTACGCCGAGAAACTGATGGGCTGATGAAACCATCAAAACCAAACTTTAAACTTTTTGCACGCTAATTAAATCCTAATAATTTCAATTACATTTTCAAGTCCTGCATAATTGCGTGCGCTGCTGTATAAATAATCCTCAGCTCGGGCTACAAATCCAGCTTTGACCGGGTTTTTGTGAATGTAATTGAGCTTTTGCAGTGTGATTTTTGGTGTAAGCAATTCTACAGCATGGTTTTTCTGTGACCAAATTTGAAATTTGGTGTTTCGACTATTCTTTTCGCCCGCCTTGCTAAAATGCGTCATCATCCATTTTCTGCTTTCGAAAGGTTTTTGCATCAATTCAATCAGTTTATTAGCAGTATATTTTTTGAAATCTCTTACAATATCCGACAATTGAAAATTTTCTTTTGCTCGGCAAATCATGTGAATATGATTTGTCATGATAACATAAGCAAAGAGTTCCAGTCCTTTGTCGCTGACACAGTATTTTAAACTTGAAATAATTTCGTCTTTGTATTGCCTTCTGATAAAAATATCAACCCAGTCAACAATCACAAAAGTTAGAAAATAAACTCCTTGCTGATTTTTAATTTGATAACCGGTACTCATGAAAATAAATATTTTTTAGTTTTTTTGTTAGTTTGGCTTTTGAGTTGCTGTATGCAGCCCAATCGTTTTACCCACCCCCAAATGTTAGGCTTAGTCTCCTCCAGACTAAGCCTTAACATTTGGGGGTGTTGTCAGTACGTGGTCTATTGTCGTTTCCTTGGTTTCGTTTGCCCGAATTCCACTTTTTCTTATTGTTGTTTTTAGATTTGCGCACCGGATTGTACGAAGGACAATCGCCAAATTGCTCTGGAATAACCATTTTATCAACCGTTTTTCCAATAAACTCTTCAATAATACCAAAACGTCGATGGTCTTTTTCGCCCACCAGCGTAATGGCTTCGCCTTCCGAAGCAGCACG
This sequence comes from Acetofilamentum sp., assembly GCA_020720525.1. Taxonomy (GTDB): domain Bacteria; phylum Bacteroidota; class Bacteroidia; order Bacteroidales; family DTU049; genus GWF2-43-63. Next base: position 8,875 of record DYON01000082.1, on the reverse strand, counting down.
GGCTGTACGTCCAACTCGGTGAATATAGTCTTCGGCATCGTGCGGCACATCGTAGTTGATAATCAAGTCGATGTCTTCGATATCGATGCCGCGCGACAAAATATCGGTGGCCACCAGAATGTTCAACTGGCGCGCTTTGAAGCGATTGAGCACGGCTTCGCGAGCCGACTGATCGATATCGCTATGCATCTCGTCAACCGACAGGCGGAGCTTTTTCAGCTCGCGGGTTAGTTGTTTTGTTTTCTCTTTGGTTGAACAGAAAATCATGATGCTTTGCAGCTTTTTCTGTTTCAGTATGTATTCAATAAGTGGTGTTTTCTGACTGTCGTAAACAACTGCGGCTTCTTGTTTCACTCGCTCGGCTGGCTTCGAAGTTGCAATATTTATTTCGATTGGATCTACCAGTGCTTTACGAGCCAATTGCCTAATTGCAACCGGCATGGTAGCCGAAAACAGCATTTTTTGGCAATTTTTCGGCAGATAGGTCATTATTTTGATGATGTCGTCGTAGAAACCCATGTCGAGCAAACGGTCGGCTTCGTCTAGAACCAGAAACGAAAGCGTCGATAGTTTCACGTAGCCCATTTTGAGATGAGCAAGCATGCGACCTGGAGTGCAAATGACCATATCGACACCTTCCGACAACGATTTGCGCTCGTTTTCGAACACAGGTCCAGCTGTTCCGCCATACACTGGAATAGAACTCACTTGAGTGAAATACGAAAATCCCTGCATTTGCTGGTCGATTTGAATAGCTAATTCGCGCGTGGGAACAATCACCATGCATTTGATGTTGTTGCTGCTAGGCGATGCAATGATGCGGCTGGTGATAGGCAATAGAAATGCTGCGGTTTTTCCAGTTCCTGTTTGTGCCGAAGCTATCAAATCTTTTCCGGTCATGATTGCCGGAATGGCTTGTTCCTGTATGGGAGTGGCGTTTTCGTAACCAATAGCATCGATGCCTTCGAGCAACTCCGCTGTAAATCCAAATTCGTGAAATGTCAAAATCGTGTTTTTTGCAAAGATAGATGTTTTTTGATGCTTCGTAAACCACTGAGGCGAGAGAGTTGTTCTAAACCGTTGCGTACCTACGGCACGGGCTCGCCCCTGAATTGGGGCAACCCATATTATGTCTCTACGGGACAATGATAAAACTATCTTCTTCGTCCCGTAGGGACGACATATTGGTAAAAAACTAAAGAGAAAAATACGCCCCGTAGGGACGAAACGGTCGAAAAAGATTCACAAACCAATTACTGAAAGTAGGTTTTATCAGCCTTGCAGCATAGACACAAACTCATTCACCATTTTTTCGTCGGTTGCCCACGAAGTAACCAGCCGAATGGAGAAGTGATTGTCGTCGAATTTTTTCCAATGGTAAAACCCGTAGTGTTTTTCCAGACGGGCAATCAGCTCGTTGGGTAGGATGGGGAAGATTTGATTCGAAGCGGGTGGAGCCACAAAATCAAATCCTTTTTGCTTCAAGGCTTCGGCCATTTTCATCGACATGGTATTGGCATGACTTGCCAACTCGAAATACAGATTGTCGCGAAACAATTCGGCAAACTGTACGCCCAGCACACGACTTTTCGAAATCAAGGCACCACGCTGTTTGAGGTGAAAAAGAAAATCGGTTTTCAATGCCTCGTTGACGATAACAATGGCTTCGCCAACAAGAGCACCATTTTTGGTGCCGCCAATGTAAAACACATCGCACAACCGAGCCATATCGGCCAGAGTGAGATTGCTTTGCGTCGAAGTGAGGGCAGCGCCTAGACGGGCTCCATCGCAAAAAAGAAACAGATTGTGTTGATGGCAAAAGTGCGACAAAGCTTCCAGCTCGGCTAGGTTATAAACAGTGCCCAGCTCGGTCGAATTGGAAATGTACACCAGCTTTGGCTTCACCAAGTGATGATCTTCGGCTTTCACCAGCAAAGGAGCTATGAGTTCTGGGCTCAGCTTACCGTCGGGCGTGATGGCATACTCAATTTTATGTCCAGTGGCTTCGATGGCACCAGCTTCGTGAACGTTGATGTGGCCTGTTTCGGCTGCAATCACCGACTCGTGCGGGCGCAATGTCGCAGCAATCACCAGCGTGTTGGCCTGCGTTCCTCCCGAAACAAAATGAATAGCTGCATCGCATTTCAAATGGCTTAAAATGTGTTTTCGGGCCAAATTCGAGTAATCGTCGTCGCCATAACCTTCCTGCTGGTCATGATTGGCATGGACCAAGGCTTCCAAAATGCGTGGATGACATCCTTCGCTGTAGTCGTTTTTAAAGCTATACAAGTTGTCGATTTTTTTGATAGAGAATAGTCGAATCAAAGATAGGATATTTTGGTTGAAATTCATGAATTGAGGATGTTAACAATCGATGAAATCTGTGGACAAAATTTTTCATGAGGGAGCTTATGCAATAACCAAATCGCTCAATATAGCTTATTCCATATCATTTTTAATCAATAATTAAGGGTGCGACTTGTTTTTTTGTCGGATAATAGAGATTTTGTTTGGCAAAAACAATTATTTTTCCTTACTTCGCACAACGCAATGAACAACTACGACAATCAATATTCTCTCAAAGAGGTTTTGCAACAACTTGTTGATAAATACAAGCTGCGCAGCAAAATGCAAAGCGAAGCTTTGGTAGCAAGCTGGCCCGAAATTGCAGGTAAGCTGGTTGCCAAACATACCAAATCGGTTCGGCTCGATGGTTCTGTACTCTATATCGAAGTGAGCGAACCCGCTTTGCGCAACGAATTGGTGTATATGCAAAGTGTTATCATCAAAGCCGTTAACGATTACCTCAAAGACGATGTTGTTGACCGGCTGGTGATTAAGTAAATTATTTGCCGACTCAATGGATGACTGTTTACACTTAAAGTCACACTGAGTGTCCGCCTTCAGGCGGATGTATCGAAGTGCGACTTATAAATAAACAACCACAAACGAATTCAAAACGAAACAAAAACAATATGAATATCCATCTCCGTCCAGCAACTGAAGCCGATTTTCCTGAAATTCTCGGAATGATTAAAGAGCTGGCTTTGTTCGAAAAAGCGCCCGAAAAAGTGACCAATTCGGTCGAACAAATGCAAGCGGAAAAAGATTTGTTTCGCTGCATCATGGCCGAAGACGAAAACGGACAAATATTGGCTATGGCGCTCTATTTCTTTGCTTATTACACCTGGGTTGGGAAGTCGATGTATCTCGACGATCTGTATGTGAAGCCCCAATTCCGTGGAAGCGGCATTGGAACAATGCTTGTGAAAGAAATATTCCGCATAGCCGAATCCGAAAAATGCACCCGCATCCGCTGGCAAGTGCTCGATTGGAATACACCCGCCATCGAACTCTACAAAAAAATGGGCATGACCCTCGACAAAGAATGGATCAATTGCGATTGGGTGCTGAAGAAATAATTGATTTGTTTTCCTTTCTTTTCTTTCACTAAACTATTCATATATCTACTAATAACATGTATATCAAATCTTTATGTATTTAACAACAGCAATTTTTGATTCTTTACAGCTTTTATTTTGAAAGAGATAATTCTACTTGTATTTTTGTCTGTTTACTTTTTTTGAGCAATCAGTTTTTCAAATTTCCGAAACCGTTCAAAATATCAGCAGCAATAAACCACATCAATTGAAAAAACAATGAAAAATCAATTTTTCACAATCATGTTACTCTCAGCGTTTTTGCTTTCGTGCAACAACGAGATAGCAGAATTTCGGCATACTGTATTTTCATCTCCTTGTCAGGAGTTTAACTATAGCTATAAGAAATTGATGCGTTCATTCAAGAAAAGAATGGGGCGCAACGAAATAGAAAAGCCAATAGAGCAATTGCCTTCGCTCGATAGTATTTGGCTTAAAAGCTATTTTGGAATGACTAAAGACACCAACACTATTCTTATCGATAACTCGAATTATTCCGATTGCGCTTTTCTTGCCACCTCGTGCTCCAAAGAACACTATCTCAATGCATCAAATCATTTAAGTAATAAAAGGCACGACATTCAATTAAAAAAATATAAAGACACCTATCAACTCTATGAAATCTATAACGAAAATCCATCAAAATTTGAATATGAATATGTTTCTCATATAAATAATGTGAATAAAGACTATAAAAAGATTTCAATACCAGGTGTTTTTGCTGAAATTTCTGTCGTTAAAGGAACGGATTATGATGAAAGATTTTATGTACAGTTAACTATTAAAACTCAAAAAGGAGTGTCGATTAGTAGCCTTGAAGGATCGGGTAGTCATGTTTTACCACTCAAATACATTGAATTTAAAGATTATGGTCTTTTACTACTTCCATTTTATTACAACGATATGGCAGGTTCCACTGAAAATGTTATTGTTATAGACAACATTATGTTTTTAAGTTCTAGCTACCCCGATTTCGTCAGTGACGAGCATTATTTGGTGCTATCGCAATACAAAAAGGCTTTTCCTAACTTTTTCTATTTCTTTCCCGAAGTTTGCGTGTATGATCGAAGTAGTTACAAGGTGTTAGATACAAATCTTTATAAAATTATTTCTGCGCTTATGGAACATGAGTACACACCTGTTTTTAACGAAGTTGTGGTTAACCGCATTTCGGAAAGCTATCTGCCTGAATATAGAAACAAGTACAATGGAGAAATATGCCTTGAGTTTGATGCTGAAAAAAACTCCAGATGGGAAAATTTTGAACCAAACAATCAAAGTATTCGTATCGATACGACCTTTTATTACAGCATACTGTTTTGATGCTTAGTGAATTGTAATTTTGAAAACAAGATTTTGTGATTTTGGAAACTCCTTTTAATACAGATTCTAAACAATATAATTATATTTGCAACAAATACAAACTCAATAAAAATGAAAAACATTTTTCTCTTGATTCTGATGGCATTTCTTGCGGCTTGTGGAAGTAAACCCGTAAAGCAAGAATTGATCGACCTGAAAAACGATGCATCGGTGAAAGCACTCATCGATACCAAAACACGTGGCGGCTATTTTTATTTTAAAGATGGATTGTCGAGCAGCAAAGTAAACCATCGGATTACCTTCGATGGCGACACACTCATTCACAGTGTTTTCGACGGCGAAGTGTTCAAAAACGATGCGCATTACAAATATACTCTCACCAGCGAATTTGGTTCATGGGGCCGAAAAATTGACATCGGATTAGAAAACGAAATCTATTATGTGTCGCAAGATAGCAGCATCACGTATGAGAGAATCACCGAATCAAAAGACTACCACAATCCCTTTGTGTTCAAATCAAATGATTAATTAACTCTAAAACAAACCAATATGAAAAAAATCTTTTTGCTGGCCAGTCTGACCCTTTTGCTAACCTCATGCGGTGGTGGAAAAATTGACCTCAACAACGATGAACAGGTAATGGAAAAACTCAATACCACCGAGCGTGATGGGAAATTTGTTTTTGTTACAATAGTGGAGGGCGCAAAAATCAAAGAGAAGATTACCATTAAAGGAAATGTCCTCAACAATCAAACGTATATGAATGGACGTTCTAGCATCGACTTTGATTACGAATTTACTTTGGGTCCTGTGACCGAAAATGGCCGTGAGCTCACGATGGAACGGTGCCATGGCGTGTATTATTATACGGCAGATGATAAAATCACTCACATTGTTGATGAGGGAACAAGAAAATACGATTTCATCGAAAATCGCAACTAAACATCCCTTATTCAGCAGCTAAAAGCAGGTTTTCAACAAAATCTGCTTTTTTTTAATGTGTGAACTGTGCTTGCATTGAATATTTGTAAAAACAGCAATAATATTAAAAGAAACCACGAATGCACGAATTTTTTCTCCTGCATTGTACTTCCCCTGCTTATTACAGCGAATGTTTCACCACGAATAAGTACTTCAATTCGCGACATTGATATTTCATGCTTGCCTGAAATATCAATGTATTAGCTGTAATAAAATGGGAATAATTCGTTTTTAATTCGATAACCGAACCGCCGAAGGTGGTGAGCTTAACTTGTCCTGCAAGGCAGGATGAACACCTTGGTGTATAATCAATGCTATTTGGTAAGAAGTATTTATCAAAAATGAATACAGTAAGCTCAAATCGTCAAATTGCAAGAAAAGTAATTAGTAAAATCTATTTCGTATTTAATACTGCCAATACCGATAAACAACCCTTTACTTTGTCGCCAATTTTTACATTCAATTTGCTATCGATAGGAATAATATGATCTACACGCGAACCAAAACGAATAAAACCAAGTTCGTCGCCAGCCAAAACTTCTTGCTCGGGTTTTAAAAAAGCAAGCACTCGACGGGCTGCAGCTCCAGCAATTTGCCGAACAATGATTTGCTTGCCTTCGGGAGTAATAATTACCGTTTCGCTTTGTTCGTTTTCGAGTGATGCTTTTGGCTTTATTGCCATGATGTGCAGGCCGTTACGGTGTTCAACTGAAGTAATAGTTCCGCTTATTGGAACGTAGTTGAGATGTACATTGTATATGCTCATAAATACCGAAATTTGTATGGCTTCGCCTTCGGGAAAACGATTGGTTTTAATTTTTTCTATAACCACTACTTTGCCATCGGCGGCTGAAAAAATAGTTCCATCATTGGCTTGGGGAATTGTTCGATTGGGATATCTAAAAAAGGACAATGTCCATGCGATAATAACTAAAATGAACAGCACAACAGTCATTGTAACCCAGTACAAATAGAATGGCACAAACATCATGGTGAGAAGTGCCACTATTCCCAAAACAATAACCACCGTTGCAACAGGTTCTTTCCCCGCAGGATGTATTTTCAGTCTCATATCCAATTAAATATTAATAAACAAACAAATGCAAACGGAGCAGCCACAAGCAAGCTGTCGAGCCGATCGAGAATTCCTCCATGACCAGGCATGATGTTGCCCGAATCTTTCACTCCAGCTTCGCGTTTTAGCTTCGATTCGAGTAAATCGCCCACTGTTCCAGCAAACACCATCGTGGTTGAAAAAATCAGCATAGAAATCAAATTCTTTTCAAAAAAGAGCTCGTTTGCCGCAATGGTTGAAGCCAACACAAAAAACAAACCTCCAACAACTCCTTCAATGGTTTTTTTTGGCGATATCCGCTCGATGAGAGGATTTTTTCCAAACAAACTCCCAACAATATATGCCATGGTATCGTTGATCCAAATTATTGCTAAAACAATCAACAGCCACGAGATTCCATCTTGCGACAATTTGAATTGTTGAAGAAAAAGAACTATTACTATTGGAATGAATAAATAAAGCATCGATATCGAAAAAGCTGATACCATATCGCGTGCAGGTTTTTGCGAAAAAACTGCACCAGCAAGATAAATCAGAATTAGAGCAACAGCAATTATGGGTGCAAATAGCAACTCGCTTTTATTGAAGTAAATATCATTGATTAAAACAGAAACAAACAAATACATGAGCGAGAAAGCAAGTGCAAGAACTACAATCCAAGTTATTTTAATTTTTAGTTGCAGCAAATTAATCAGCTCGGATAAACCAATAATCAGGAAAATGCCTAATACAGCGTAAAGAACAGCAGGAATAAATAAACTACCTACAATCAATATACCCGCAAAAGTGAGCCCCGAAATACTGCGAATTAGGAAGTTTTTCATTGATTGAGGTTAATACAAAAACACATATACTTCGGTTGAGCCATGTGCGCCAATTACCAATTGATTTTCAATGTCGGCTGTGCGGCTCGGGCCAGTCACAAAAGTAATTTGGCTAGGAAATTCTTCGGAATATTTGTCAGAAATTGCCTGAATTGCATCTTCGATGTCGGGGAGAATCTGATCGATGGTTGCAACAACTATCAATGCGTCGTTGCTGGCAATTCCGCGTCTTCCACAGCTCAGAAAACTACTCATCATAATGCTGCCAGTTCGTGCACAAAGGTATTCGCATTCGGAAAGTACAATAGGAACTGTTGTTAAGTCGTCGAGATTGTCGTAAACAGCTGCTGTGCCAGTTCCAATTAGGTCGGCAATTTCTTCGTTGCTGCAATATACATTGATGAAGTTTTTCTCTTTCAAAAGTGCATTGAGGGCAAGTTTGAGTTCTTGGCGGTTGTCGGAGAAGTAGAAAAAACCGCTAGCAGCTGTGAAATTGCTTGCGAATTCGAACTCAACACTTTCGGTCGATGTCGGAAATGCTTTTACTTCAATGTTTTGCTGCTCGGACGAAATCTCAACTTTGTTGATAAGCGAATTGCGAATGCGTTTCAGCACTTTTTCGCGTAATTCGATAATTTCGTATTGTTTCATAGTGGTATTATCGCGTTGAAATTACTTTTGTTGTTGAGTTGTTGATGATTCGGGCGCAAAAATATACACATCCTGCAATTGCAGTTCTGGTGGAACTGTTGCACAAAAGTTGCGAACTTTATCGATTTGTTTCTCATTTACCATGCTTCCAATTCAATGGTCTGGATGCAAAGGTATGAAATTGAATTTTATCTCAAAAAGGAACTAAAAAGCTATTTTGTCGTCAGATTTCTTTTCAACTGGCTTAATGGAATCAGGTTTGTTTTCTTCGAAAGGACGGGGACCAAAAATTTCTTCAACGTCTTCGCGGAAAATGACTTCTTTTTCGAGGAGCAATTCGGCCAATTGCGAAACCTTGTCTTTGTTGCTTTCAATGATGTCTTTAGCTCGTTGATATGCTGCTTCAACAATATCGTGAACTTCGGAATCGATGGTTTCGGCAGTTTTTTCAGAAAATGGCTTGGTGAAATAGAATTCCTGCGAACCCGACGAATCGAAGAAACTTACATTTCCGATTTTTTGCTTGGTCCCAAAATGGCAACCGAAGCGGAAGCTTGTTTAGGAAATTTTTCCAAATCGCT
>DYON01000419.1 GCA_020720525.1 Acetofilamentum sp. | reverse complement strand
GTCAAAAATAACATTCATCTTTTCTGCCGTACTGATCATTGTTCTGGCGTCGTGCGGAAGCAGTAACAAACAGGAAACACCATCTGACGACAGCCTGAAAAACGATACCACTACCACCATCATCTGCGATACTGTGGTAAATTCAAACGGTGACACGGTGGTCTCAGAAAAAAAACTGAGCGAAGTCCCATGCGTGGAGTTGTATTTGTTTCATGCCACACACCGTTGTCCTACTTGCATTACTATTGAAGAATGCGTCGATGCTGCATTGAAAACATCATTTCAAACTCAGGTTCAGTCGGGTGTGGTTCGAAAAATTAACATCGATGCCGATGATGAAAAAAATGCCAAGATTTGTGAAAAATACGAAGCTTTTGGAACTGCTTTGTTTGTAACGCGGATTTTTCAGGGCAGAGAAACCAAAACGGATTTAACCGCACAGGCATTCAAAATGGTTCGTAACAAACCCGAAGATTTGCAAAAACTTATTACCGAACAAATCCAAAACGACCTGAAATGAAGACTTTTCATCGATTATTTGTTGTCATCGTTTCTTTTTTAAGTGTTTCGTTATCAGTTTTTTCGCAAGATGCGAATACCAAACTGCTTGTGTACGATTTTCACATCACTAACCGTTGTCAAACCTGCGCAAAAATTGAGCAGACAACCATTGAAACTCTCGACACATTCTATCGAGCACAACTGGATAGTGGAATCATCGTTTTTAAAACCTTCAATTGCGAGCTCGACGAAAATGCCGAACTGGTGAAAAAATATTCGGCTTATGGAAGTACATTGGTCTTAACTGCCTTGCTTCCCGAAGGAAAAGAAGTTATTGTTGATATAACCGATATAGCTTTTTCGAAAATTGGCAAAAAAGAACTCTTTGTGGAAAAACTTCGCGAGAAAATTGATGAGTTGCTCATACTTCAATAAATCATTTTATATCCTTCAATGGAGCTTCGCAGCTTTAACAAGACGCGATAAATCGCGTCTCTACGGATTGTCTCAACTTTCGAACTTTACAAACTTTTAAACTTAGTACATGTTTGAATTTCTCCAATCGTGGGCCGACAACAGCCAGTTTCCTATTTTAAGTGCTTTTGCACTTGGACTCATGACAGCTATTAGTCCGTGTCCGTTGGCGACCAATATTACAGCTATTGGTTATATAAGTCGCGAACTATCTTCGAAACGAAAAATATTCTACAACGGATTGCTTTATACGCTTGGTCGCTTGATAAGCTACACCGGGCTTGGCGTAATCATTTTCTACGGAGCAAGCACTTTCAAAATCGCAAAGCTTTTTAGTCAGTATGGCGAGCGCTTTTTAGGACCTCTGCTTATTGTTATTGGGATTTTTATGACTGGATTAATTCACTTTCGCCTCAACCGAAAGGATGGTGGATTGTCGGATAGAGTCGAGCAAAAAGCTGCTGGCGGAAGTGGCTGGTGGGCACTTGTGCTTGGAATTATATTCGCACTTGCTTTTTGTCCAACCAGTGGAGTTTTTTATTTTCTTATGCTGATTCCTCTTACCATTTCTAGTTCCGAAGGACTTTTGCTACCACCCGTTTTTGCTGTTGCCACTGGTTTGCCTGTTATAATAATTGCTTGGCTACTGGCATTTAGTGTGTCGGGTGTTGGGAAATTCTACAACCGATTGATGGTGTTCGAAAAATGGTTTCGCCGCATTGCAGCTGTTATTTTTATTCTGGTTGGATTGTATTACATCTGGTTGTTTTGGTTTTAAAGCGCAATTATGAAAAAGTTTTTTAGTAAACCATTGGTCAAAATTCTTGC
>DYON01000081.1 GCA_020720525.1 Acetofilamentum sp. | reverse complement strand
CGAAATTGCTGGTAGTGTAGCCGGCGTTGCTGCACTCAATTTGGTCAATTCCATTTTGCTCGATTTGCCATTCGACTTGCAAAACGTAGTCGATTTGATGGTTTCGATTCGCGAAGAGCGTTTGTTGGGACCAACAACCCAATCGATTGCCGATGCTGCTGCCGAAAGAAATATTACATGGCTTCGTCTCGACGAATACAATCTCATTCAGCTGGGAACAGGAAAGTTTCAGCAACGAATTCGTTCGTCGCTCACTTCGGCTACGCCCGCTTTGGCGCTCGATATCATTGCCGACCGCTGCCTCACGCTCAAAATGCTTTCCGATGCAGGAATTCCGGTGCCACAAGTTGTGCAGCTCGATTTGAACGGCAAATTGCCCGAAAAATCGGGGATGGTATTGAGTCGTTTTCGCGAAAGTGTCGAAACCGACAAATCGGTTTTTTATATTCCAAACGTTTCGAAGTTGCCTCAATCCGAAACAAACAATACCAGCGAAACTTTGTTTGCCCACGCAGCTGGAACCGAAATTCATCGCTTTTTGGTGATTGAAAACGAAATTGTTGCAGTGAGCAAAGTGATACCGCCGTTTGTGGTAGGCGATGGAATATTGTCGGTAGAACAACTTGTTGCAAAACGCAACACCGAAACCGGACGCGAAGCTGGCGACAAAGGTTCGTTGAGTTTTATCAGTTTAGGAGCCGAAGAATTGCGCCAGCTCGAATGGTTGAGATTCGCTCCTCAATCGATTCCCGAAGCGGGAGAAAAAATATATTTGGGAGCAACTGCCAATCCCACCAACGGAAGCACCACCGAAACTTTTGCCGGCGTGGTTCATCCCGACACACGAAATGCAGTTTTGCGTGCATCGCGCATGTTTGGACTCGATGTTGCCGGAATCGATGCAATTCTGAGCAATCCAGCCGATAAACCCGCCGCTGACGAAGGAATTTTGCAAGTTTTGGCTGCTCCAAACTTCCGAATGCATCTGAAGCCTTCAATCGGTAAAGGCATCGATGTAGCAACTCCATTTGTGAATTTGCTGTTTCCCGAAAACAGTGTGAATCATGTTCCACTTGTTGCCATTTGTGGTAGTCGCGGAAAATCGACCACCATTGCCATTCTCAACCAGGCAATGAAGAAATTGGTTCCCGATGCAGGAGTGCTGAGTTCGCACATTTTCAGCTCTGGTCCAGTTGCTTTCAATCCCAAACCTATTATTGAAGCCGACGATGTTCGTTTGCTCATGCGCGATCCGTCGGTAGGAATTATACTGACCGAAATTGGCATCGAAATGATTAACAGCTACGGACTTCCGTACGAATGGGCCGATATGGCAGCTGTTCTCAATGTCGAACCAAACGATACAGCCCAGCTTGGCTTCCACGAAGCCGAAGATTTGGCTTATGCCAAAAGTGTTGTTGCCGAACAAGTGACCGAAAACGGTGTTGTGGTGCTGAATGCAAGCGATTTGTTGGTGAAAGAAATGTCCGAACGAATCGAAGCCAATATTGTTTGGTTTTGCAACAACGAAACATCGGCAGCCGAACTTCCCCCGTTGAGCACCACTGTTTTTTGCACCGATACAAATATTATGCTTCGGGTTGGCTCACAAATATTGCCCATTGTTGGGCTAGCCGAACTGAATATCGAATGGAAATCTAACGATGGACGTCCCTTCGACTCAGTGCTGGCAGCCTTGGCAATAGCAATCAATTTTCCACAACAAGCCGATGCTGTATTGGAAAATGTGTTGGCTTATTTGAAGATGTGATGAAGCTTTTAGGCACAAACAAAACATTTCAGCGTCCGAGTAAGCCCGAGGACATGGAATCGTTGTGTTTGTGCCTGAGATAGTCTTTAAGACAGCATCAGACAATTAAATAATCATGATTAGAAATTGGTACCTAAGCCTCCACACCGAAATTGCGTAAAGCGTCGTTGAGCGAAGTTTTTTTATCGGTGCTTTCTTTGCGCTGCCCAATGATGAGTGCGCAATTCACATTGAATGCACCACCAGGGAACGATTTGGTGTACGAGCCTGGAATCACCACCGAACGCGGCGGCACAAAACCTTTGTATTCGATTGGCTTTTCGCTTGAAACATCAATGATTTTGGTGCTACCAGTTATCACCGTGTTGGCGCCAAGCACAGCTTCTTTTCCAATGAACGCGCCTTCAACCACAATGCATCGCGAACCGATGAAGCAACCAGCTTCAACGATCACTGGTGCCGCTTGCACTGGTTCGAGCACACCACCAATTCCAACGCCGCCACTCAGATGCACATTTTTGCCAATTTGCGCACACGAACCCACCGTGGCCCAAGTATCGACCATGGTGCCGCTATCGACATAAGCGCCAATGTTGATGTACGATGGCATCATGATTACTCCAGACGCAATATAAGCGCCATGGCGTGCCACAGCATGAGGTACAACTCTGATTCCAGCTTCTTTGTAGCCCGACTTCAACGGAATTTTATCGTGAAATTCGAGCACACCCGCATGCGAAACTTCCATTTCGGAAATGGGAAAATACAGAATAACCGCTTTTTTGACCCATTCGTTCACCTGCCATTTTTCGCCAACAGGTTCTGCAACCCGCAATGTGCCTTTGTCGAGCATTTCAATCACCTCGCGAATGACGGTAACTGTTTCGGCTGTTTTTAGCAGTTCGCGATTGTTCCACGCTGCTTCTACTATGTTTTTGATGTGGGTGAGTTCCATGATTCAGTTGTTTTAATCGTGAGAATTGTCAAACGAAATCTCTTGTTCGGTAATTAGTTTTTGTAGCTCTTCACGTTTTGGTAAATATAATTGATATTTAGAAACAAACAATTTCGAGCTTATGTTATGCATTGCATATTCTACAAGCAGTTCATCTTTTTCTTTAGAAAGAACAATTCCGATAGGTTGGTTATCGCCTTCGGTGTTTTCTTCTTTTTCGAAATAGCCTAAATACATATTCATTTGTTCTATATCCTCATAGCTTGCTTCTTCTCTTTTTAAATCGATAAGGACAAAACACTTCAGAATGCGATGATAAAAAACCAAATCGGCTTCAGTCCAACTTTCGTTTTCGGAAATATTGAGAAAATCGAGAACGTATGGGTCGCGGATGATATCTTTCGGCGAGACTATAATTTGCCCATTATTAGCAAGACTGAGAATTTCACTCTTGCTTTTCGAAGTTGATAATCTTAGGAATAGCGATGCATTTTTCTGACGAATGAGTTCGGTTGTACTCCATTTTTCTAAAACAGCTTGTTGTTGATAAAATGATCGTTCAAGTGAATCATTAATCTTTAGTAATTCTACGCAATGAGACCAACTTAATTGGTGCGGAACCTCCGCACCTTTTGAATACAAAAGATAGAACTGTCTCATTCTTTTAAGGTTGCTTAGACTAAATCCTTTACCTAATTCTAAAGACAAGTCAACAGAGAGTCTTTTTAACAATTCAGCCCCATATTTCGCTCTTTGTTCACCATTTTGTTCAAAATCGACAATGTATTTCCCAATTTTCCAATATGTATCAACTAGCTGTGAGTTTACAGCAGCAATTGCAGCCTTCTGACCTGTCTGAAAAGTATCAGAAATTACAGACAGCAGATTAGCATAGTGGTCGTTGGTTGAAGCAACTTTCATAGTGAAATTCTATTTATTTTCCATTATTTTATCAAGAATAAATTCTGCTTCGGTGAGTTTACCTTCGGGTACAGGAAATCGAGCAGTTACATCAACTCGTGCACCTCTGTTGGGCACAGAATAGGCGATTTCGAGCACATATTGTTTGCCATCGAGTTCGCCAATGCCACCTCCTTCGAGGGCACTGCCCATTTTGGACCAGTTGTGCAATTCGCCGTTGATGATTCCGCCATCTTTCGATAAAATAATATCGGCGCCATCACGTCCAGCTTTGCGCTTTTGACCGCTGATAGCCAAAAAACTTACAAACCATATCAGCAAAATGAGCCCGCCAATGATGTATGCAATGATATCGGCTTCGAGCCCAGCAATAATAAGGATAGAGCCAACCACCAGCGAAATAATGAAAATACTTTTGCGCATCAGCTTGAAGCCTTTGATGTTTTCGGCAATGTCGTATTTAATAAAACTTGCATACTCATCCTTACCAATTTGCCAATGAGCCAAAATTGACTCGAAATTGGCAAGTCGTGCATACATTCGACCCATTCGACCATAAATAACAATCACAACAATGGTCATCATAAAAACGAAAAATCCAAAAAATTGCAAAGCAAAACCTCCTTCCATTCCGTCGATTCTGGCTATGGGTGGCAAAAACAACAAGGTAAGAGAAATAATCCCCAGAATGAGACCTGCACGTATGGCGGTTCGTTTGTATTTGTTTTTAATCATACTTCGTTTTACTAGGTCAAAATTACTCATTTTTACCCGTTTTTAGAAATTATCTCAACGTAGTACCATTTTTCCGGACAAGCAATGCTTCTAATTCGTGCTGAGTAATTGTCATTTTATTGGGGTTGTTTGAAAATCACGATTTTTATGTAAGTTTGCCAATGAAAATAGATAATATGAAAATTTTGCTGATATTTATCATAGCTGCATTTATGCTGGTTTCGTGCAAGACTTCGCAGCCTTCGGGAAGCGACAACAGCACGTCGGCGAGCGATACTACCCAAAATGTTGTTGCTATCGAAGCTGGCAACGATTACTACGAGCCTAATCGTGTTCAAAATGTCGACAGAATATACGATTCGGCAATTCAGACGGTGCAGCTTTATGGAAGCGATTGGGTTTTTAGTCCGCCAGTGATTTATCTCAACAAAAACAATCAGCTTACTTTGTCGTTCGACGAATTGAGCAGCGATATGCACGATTTTTATTTCACCCTCGAACTTTGCGATGCACAATGGAATACGGTGGAGATACCACAACAAGATTATTTGGAAGGCTTTTTTGAAGATAGGATAAACGATTATGCCTATTCGCGCAATACGCTTACAAGCTATATTCATTACAGTGTCAATTTTCCGTCCGAAGATATGAAGCCTAAGCTCAGTGGAAATTACATTTTGAAAGTGTGGTCCGATGTCGATGGTGAAAAGAAAACGGTGATTACACGTCGTTTTTTTGTTAGCGAGCAGGTGGTTGGAATCAATATGGATGTAAAAAAAGCTACCCGTATCGAAGAACGCGATTACCAGCACGAAATCGATTTTACCATTAATAAAAGTGGAGTTGATATTGTAGATCCGTATCGAAATCTCAATGTTGTAATTCAACAAAATGGACGTTCCGACAATTTGATTAGCGATCTCGAACCACGGTTGATTAAAGGCGACGAATTCGATTACAACTACGAAAGCGGAAATGTGTTTGACGCTGTGAATGAGTTTCGTCATTTCGACATCAAAAGCCTAACCTACAATACCGACCGCATTGCTAAGATTGAGAAAAAAGACGATGGTCAAATTCATGTTTGGCTCAAAGACGATTCACGCCGCCCCTATTTGCGCTATATCAGCGAAGACGATGTGAATGGTCGCTTTTTGATAAAAAACGACGATGGCAACGACACCGATTTGGAGTCGGAATATGTATGGGTTCATTTTTTTATAGGATACGATGCACCTATCGTGGAAGGTTCGTTGTATTTGATGGGTGGATTCACCAACTGGAATTGCACCGAGCCATATAAGCTCGATTACAACTACAAGCTAAAAGGTTATTCCGATTCGTTGTTGCTGAAACAGGGCTATTACAACTATCACTATGTGCTTTTTGGTGCTGGAACCACTGTTGCCGACGAAACTTTTGTTGAAGGCCGCCATGCTGAAGCCGACAACGATTACATTATTTATGTTTTTTACCGCGAACCAGGCGAACTTTGGGATCGATTGCTTGGAATTCAGATTGCAAAAAGTGCTAAAGGGCTTTAGAAGTAGTCAGTTGTCAAACAATCCATTTCTATTTCAACACTTCCAGCATTTTTGTCCAATCGGCATTATCGATGGGACGTTCGGAAATGATAGTGCCATTGTACATACCGCTGAGCAGATAACCCCAAAGTGTTAACTGCTTTGGATAACCGGGCAGATAGGCCTGATTGCTGTAGAGAAAGCTTATAAATTGTTTATTAAAAGGCACCCAGAATAAGGGTTCATAGCATACATAGCTTATTATTGCCGCATTTAATCGAAAAATGCTTATTCATAGCTTCAAATGTTTCCTGCGTTTCAAAAGCATCCACGAGGAGGATGTCGCCATTTGAATTTTTCGGTAAAGAAAATGGACTCAATGATTTTATGAGCCGAAGGCATAAGCAGGGAAACTGTTCGAGCCGAATTTCTGTAACCTAATTTGTCCTTCGGTGAGTTTTTTTCTGCAATTGTTTTAATTGTCCATTTTCTCCAAAAAATTCAACGAGCGACGAGCCTGCCTGGGCTGCGCAGGCAGACAGGTTTTCTGGCGCCTGTGCAGCACTGCGGTGCGGTATTACTTTTCTGGAGCCTGTCCTGAGTATTTCGAAGGGACGGGCAAAAGAAAAGTAAGACCATAAAATCTTTGCAGCACTTCGCTGTTGATTTATTGAATTTGCAAATGTCTGCGGATAAGAAAATCATAAAAAAAGCCAGAGCAGAACCCTGGCTTTAGTATATATAAGCAGCAATAATTAATCGTTTACAACAAGTTTTTCAACAACTTTGTAGTCATTGGCAACAACTTCTACAACATAAATTCCTGCAGGAAGTTCTTCGATATTGATGGTCTGAACAGCGTTTTCGATTTCTGTTTTCGAGACATATACGCCCGAAATGGAATAAACTGAAACCATCGAATTTTGCGCACCAGCAATTGTGAATGAATTGGTTGCTGGGTTGGGGAAAATTCCAATTGCAGGAACGCTGTTTTCGTCAACTCCAACAGTTCCGGTAGTGAACGACCACACAACTTCGAGATTGTCGTTGCAATTGCCTGTTACAGTACCTGCCGGAATGGTAGCTGTGTAGGTGGTAAGTCCTGCAAAGTCGTCGTGCGAAATGGTCAACACTTTGCCATCGACCACAGCACTGATGTTGGGCACTGGGGTAGTTCCATCCATGATTGCGATTCCAGCAGCACTGTTGAGCACAATGGTATCGGAAAACGTAACTATCAAATTGTGATCGAGATGCACATCGGAAGCTGAATTGGCTGGAAATAAAACGTCGGCAGTCACTTGAGGTGTTGGGTGTAAGCCTTCAAGGTCGAGCAAGAAAACCATATTGGGAGTAGGTCCGGTGTAAGCATTCTGAATGAGGCCACCAATAGAAACAGTTCCTGAAATCAGGTCGGGATGGGTGAACAAACCGGCAGCAGTTGGATTGGCTCCAGTAAGCGAGAGTTGCGAACTTACATCGAGCGTTCGTCCTGTTGGCAAACCAGTTGCGATATTGATTTCGGTCAAAACAATGTTTGAGGGAGTTCCAGGCTGGCAGAATGCCCAAAGATATTCGCCGGGGCACGACCAGTTGTCGAAAGCCAAACCATAGCGATTTTCGGCTCCAGTAAGCGTTGCATTTGGAATGGGATTGGTAATACCAGTACCAGTCATCAATGCACCAGCTTTATCGATCAGATAAATATCGCTGGTCAAATTTCCGACCCAAAAACCATCGCGAACATCGTCGTAGGCAATATAGCGAACCATTGCACCCGACGGAGTACTCACCTGCCCAATCAACGATGGCGTTGCACTATCGAGTGCCATTTCGTACATAACCGGAGTTGCAGCACCACCAAAAAAGTGACCTGTAACTGGATCGTAGTCCATATCGCGAATTCCAACAGCAAGTGCCGAAATACGGAAAGTATCGACAAAGGCACCAGCCATAGTATAACGTGCAAACAAACCTGGGTCGGTCCAAAACGAAACGAAATAGTAATTGCCATTTGTTTCAACACCAAACATACCTGGCTCTAAGCCGCCGAACGATTGTTGAATAAATTGTTCAATATTTTCGGGATGAGTAATGAGTGTATCGTTTGCATGGTCGGTATCGGTTCCCATACCAGTCCAAGCTTTCACCTGATGAACTTGAAAACCAGTTAAATCGGCTGTGGCAGTAAACACATAAGTAAAGGTATCGCCAGCAGCAAGCGAAGTGAATCCAGCATAAGTATTGTCGAGTGTTTCGTTAAAAATAGTTCCATTATCGACTTGAAAATGAACAGGAATCGAATTTTGAGCAGTTAAACCATAGTTTTTCACCAAAACAGAGACAGTTTCGGTAGAACTCAAGTTATAATCTGTTAAAGGAGCTGAAATGGCAGCAATTCCAACATCGTTGGTCTGTGGATCCCAAATTTTTACATTATCGACCGACCAATAATAATCGTTGTTGGCATTGTAGTAGCGAAAGCGCACTTTGAAAGCTGCGTTTTTGTGCGCCGTAGCATCGATGTATTGATGATCGGGTGCAGCCCAGTTGCCAATTGTGGCGTTGACAGAATAAATATTGACCCAAGCCGAACCGTTCCACACGTCCACATTGCCAATTTCGGAGCCTCCGCCACCGAAATTCCTGAAAAAGTGATCGAATTCAACAAAAACTGTTGCGTAGCTCGACACATCGAGTGCTGGAGAGATTAATTGTTCGCTCAAATTAATAGCACCAGCAGCATCGCTGTTTACCATCGCAAAAGGAGTTCCGTCGAGTGTATTGGTCAAATAGTCCGAAACAAATTCCCAAGTGTTTGAATCGTTGAGCGAATCGACAATGGCCCACGAAGCTGGAAGCACCGCTGCATCGAAGTTTTCGGAAAGAGCAACAGCTTTGGGGGCTTGAGCAGAAAGTTGAAGCGATGCGGCAAGCATCAATGTTAAGGTGGAGTAGAATAATTTTCTCATATAATTCAGGTTAATAGTTTCAGAAATTAGACAATTAAAAACACAGGAAGTTGTATCCCAAAACTATGAAATTTAAACCAAAAAGTCCAAAAATGAGAAGTGTTTCGACCAAAAAAATCGATAAGCAAGTTGAATTGAAGTTCACTTGCGACCAAAAAAACAGAAAAAACGCATTCATTAGCGGTGCGAAGGTCTCAGCAAATCGTTGATTTCTTTCACAGGATTGAAAGTACCTAGTGGAACTTCAACAAAAACGGTAATCCAATCGGCCATAGCGCCATTCCAAAGACCAGGAAGCTCCATGGCTTTAATGTCTTGCCCTGCCAAGCTTTTTTTAGCAATAAAACCAGTACTTGTGTCGATAAAATCGTTAAGGTCGAATTTTTCACCTTCGAAATTGCGCAGATAGCAAACCAGATCGACTGGATTGAAATGTGTTGAATCTTTGAAAATGGCTTTTTGAGCATCATCGTTCATGTTTACTTGCGACGACTCAACAATTTGCAACGAAACATCTCCGTCGGCATTTTCCACAAAAAAAGGACCTCCACCTGGCTCGCCTTCATTTTTAACCATTCCACAAACACGAATAGGTCGATTAAAAATCTGATAGAGAAAATCTATTTTTTCTAATTCTTCGCTGTCGGCAAGCCACTCGGGAATTTGGATGAAAAGTTTTTCGGAAGCATATTTCAGCATGGCATCGAGGTCGTCTATTTCTACATTTCCATCGTCGAGCATGGTTAGAAATCCATGCACATTGTCAACAATCTGAATCAACATTCCAGCAATTGCTTTTTTGTAGAGAATGGTTTCTTCGCGCAGCGAATCGGGAACAATATTGTCGATATTTTTCAAAAAAACCAACTCTTCTTCGATTGCGTTCAAGTTTTGCAGCAATGCTCCGTGGCCGCCTGGTCGGAACACCAAATTATTGTCTTTATCGCAAATGGCAACATTGTTTGTGTCAACAGCAATGGTATCGGTGCTTTTCTGCTGAAACGAATGCGTGATTTTAAGTTGAACATCAGTTTCGATGTTGTTCGAAAGTGAATCAACGATATGTTTGAACTCTTCTTCGTGTTCAGGACTAATGGTAAAATGAACATGGATGGTATTTTCGAAACCTACAGCATGTTGCAAACCTTCGTAGATTTGTTCGTCCAACGCTGTTCGAACTACGGTTGCATAGCGATGAAAATGAATGAAAGCTTTTGGTTTTTTACCATAATTGAGTCCATTGTCGCCAAGCAATGCTTCGA
>DYON01000418.1 GCA_020720525.1 Acetofilamentum sp. | reverse complement strand
CAAGCCTTTTTCTACGCCTCAGCATTTTTCCAGTCGGACGGCGTTCCGTCGCCCGACCCAGCGCGGGTAACGCAAACCGTTGGGCATTTGTCTTGAAATGATATTGTTTCTTTTTGTTTGAAATCTGATTCCGTGAGCAGATTCTGGTTTTGAATGGAGTTACTATGAGAATATTTGAGATAGTATATTGGGCGGGGATATTTATCGAAATGGTAATTCGCGCTCCTTTACGGAAAACCTGGAAGGAAAGCGCAAAGACAGACCAACGTGTATCACAAACCGAAAAAATTCTGCTGGGTTTGTTATCAATTGTAATGGTCATTATTCCCTTAATCTACTCTGCAACAAATTGGTTGGAGTTTGCAAATTACAACCTGCCTGCATGGATGGGTTGGTTTGGCGTTTTTCTGCTTATTTGCGCGTTGCTCATATTCATGCGCGCCCACATGGACTTGAAATCTAACTGGTCACCCACTCTTGAAATCTTTGAAAAGCACACACTAGTAACAAATGGTATTTACGGTTATATCCGCCATCCAATGTATGCTAGTCAATGGCTTTGGGTTATAGCGCAAATTTTACTTTTACAAAACTGGTTTGCGGGTCCCATTGATTTGTTATTTTTTATCCCATTTTACATACTGCGTGTGCAAGCAGAAGAAAAAATGATGATAGATGTTTTCGGCGACCAGTATCGTGAGTACATGAAAAAAGTAGGCGGCGTAATTCCAAAATGGTCAATATTTCGGTAGGTTGCGTTTTTAGTGGTTGCCAAAGGTCAAGTTACCTGTAAAATGTTGTCAAGTTGGCAGTGGTGCCTTGCTCAGTCAGCGAGTCTTGCGTTCCGTGAAATGCCCAACAAAGCGCGCACCTGACGTGTGGGATTCTGCGCGGTTTACAAGCATTTTTCTGGCTTCGGGTTTTTTCTACACCTCAAGCATTGTCCACACCCACCCACACGCGGGTAACGCAAACCGTTGGCACGCCCCTTGCAAAACAAAACTTGCAAAACAAAAAAGGAGAAAATTATGTATTGCCCATCATGTGGAAAAGAAATCCCTGACAAAAGTACTTTTTGTTTGCAGTGTGGAGAACCTATAAAAGCAAAATCAGTCACGACAAAAAAAACAACCGAATGGGTTTATATATATTACACTCGCATTTGGAACAAAGGCATACGATACAATCTTGATTCAATACATGAGCAATTAGTTAGATTAGATATTTGGTCAAAGGTTCAAAATATTATCTTACCCGAAATTCAAACGCTTATAGATAATGGAATGGAATCTGTCACTGAGATAGGTCCATCAGCATTTATCTTTCAGCAAAGCGGAAATCAACTTGACCTTGCGGCATTTAGGGTAAAGTTTAGAAAGCAAAAGCCTGATGAATTTGAGCCCCTTAAAAAAAGAATATTGGGGAAATGGCAAGTTACAGAAATAAAAGGACGGGGTATCAACAAATTATTTGGTGGAATTGCTGGAATGGCAGGGAAATTGCCTGAAGAAATAACATTTTCACCAGACAACACTTTTGTTTTTGGTAAATCTTCAGGACTATATCTTATTTATGACCAAAGCCAATTTGCCATATCGTATGACCAAATATCGGATAGTTCTGTTCTTAAAATTATATATGATGTGAAGTGGAATGGAAATAATTTATTAGAGTTGCACGCACAAGATAACAAGGTTAAATTCGCAGACATATATTTACGAAAAGCATAATCGGTAGAATGAAGTCAACTCTTTAGTCAAAAGCGTGCCAACAAAGCGTGCACCTGACGTGTGGGATTCTGCGGCATTT
>DYON01000417.1 GCA_020720525.1 Acetofilamentum sp. | reverse complement strand
GGCAATTTTTGGATTGCCGATATTTCGTACGCTGTGAAACAATACGAAATGCGTGTTGTAAACGACGCCAACATTAATTTTGTAAACGACCTTATTGTTGAACAATACTATATTGAAACCGATTCGGGTTACTGGATGCCAGAGAAGGAGAATTTGGTAATCGATTTTAATGTAAATCAGAACAATCAAAAAGGTACAATGGGTTTTTATGGTCACAAAACAACTTCCTACAAAAACTACATTATTGGTCTGCCAAAAGAAAGCTCGTTTTACAATATACCCGAGAGAGTTGTTGTAGCCGACGATGCATACACCAAAGATGAGTTGTTTTGGGTTTCGAGCAGGCACGACACACTCGATAAAGATGAAAAAACCATTTATTTTGTGGTTGACAGCGTTAAAAAAATGCCCCGATTCAACACCTATCTCGATTTCATCAACATGTTTCTGACAGGATATCTTGTGTGGGGGAAATTCGAAATTGGGCCTTATGCATCGATGTTGAGTTTTAACGAAATTGAAGGTACGCGCTTCCGCTTTGGAGGGCGAACAACTACAGCTTTTAGCCCCAAAATTCGTCCATCGGCCTATTTGGCATGGGGAACACTCGATCAAGAGTTCAAATATGGAGGAAGTTTTCTTTGGATGCTCAACAAAAATCCCCGAAGAGCCTTCAATATTCAGTACAAACACGACATGGAGCAACTTGGGATGAGCCCAACTGGTTTTCGCGAAGATTTTTTGCTTGCAAGTTTTATCACACGCAATCCGGCCAACAAGCTCACCATGGTAAACGAGCTGAAATCGCATTACGAACATGAGTGGTTTCAGGGTTTTTCGAATACAGTTCGCTTTCTTCACAAAGACATCACCCCAATTGGCGATACGGTATTCAATTTTGGAGAAGGAACAACCCGCGACAAAATTACAGCAAGCGAAATCACATTCGAGATGCGATTTGCTTACAAAGAACGATATGTTTACAACGATTTCAACCGTACCAGCATGGGTACAACTTTTCCCATTATTCAGCTGCGCTACAGCAAAGGCATCAAAGATTTATGGAACGGCGACTACAACTATCAGAAAGCCACTATTTATTTCAACGATTGGTTCAATGTGGGTTCGCTTGGCTGGTCGAAATATGTGATTGAAGTTGGGAAAATTTGGGGACGACTTCCATATCCATTTCTTAGGCTGCACGAAGGCAACGAAACATTTTTCTTCGACGAAACTTCGTTCAACACCATGAATTATTTCGAGTTTGTGAGCGACGAATGGATAAGTCTGTATTATACTCACCGTTTCGACGGGCTATTTCTGAATCATATTCCACTCATGCGCAAACTCAAATGGCGCGAAGTTGTTTGGGGCAAAGGCGTTGTGGGAAATTTGTCGGATGCCAATAGTACATACAGCGAGTTTCCGGAAGGAATGAATACTTTAAGCAAACCATTTGTGGAAGCTGGTGTTGGGATCGAGAATATTTTTAAATTTCTCAGGGTTGATGGAGTATGGCGCATGAGTTATCTCGACCATGCCAATATTGCTAAATTTCAAATCATGTTTGGAATGCAGGTGCTTTTCTAGTTGAGTGATTTAAAATGGAAATACGCTAAAATGAAACAAGTCATCTAAAACTTCCTAAAATCAAGCAATAATAAAGCAGCTCTCAACCCAACTCCCACCAACGCAACTTTGAGGAAGAACTCCAAATTGATGGTTGTGTGAAAAAACGCACTATATTAGCACTCTCGTACCGACGACAAGTGTCGGTATTCGGACAAGTGAAACTTCGTCAGAAATGGAA
>DYON01000080.1 GCA_020720525.1 Acetofilamentum sp. | reverse complement strand
AATAGACTATCATTTTTTATGAGCATTTTTTGAGCAAAAAAAAACAGCCTAGTTTTAAGCCAGACTGTTTCAGAAGGAATATGTTAGATTAATTGCTCTCGAGTATTTTGAGCAACTCGTCCAATTTTGGAGTAAGAATAATTTCGGTGCGACGGTTTTTCTGACGAGATTCGCTGTTGTTGCCCGGATCGAGCGGAACATATTCGCTGCGTCCTGCCGAAATAATGCGAGCTGGATCAATTTTGCTGTTGTCGAGAATTATTTTTGTAACACTGGTTGCACGCATTACACTCAAGTCCCAATTGTCTTTTACCTGACCACTTCCTTTGTACGGAACATTGTCGGTATGACCTTCCACCATAATCGAAATATCGGGATTTTCTTCAAGCACTTTCGATAGTTTGATTAGAGCATCTTTACCTTTCGCATTCACAGTCCAGCTACCCGAAGCAAAAAGCAACGATTCGTCGAGCGAAACATAGATTTTCCCATTTTTCTCAACAATAGTAAGCCCGTTGTTTTCGAATCCTTTCAAAGCAAGCGAAAGTTTGTCTTTAAGAGCCTTCACAATGCTGTCTTTGCGTGTTAGCATCGACTCGAGTTCCATAATACGTTTCTCTTTCAGCAGCAAATCGGCTTGCATCTGGTCGAGATTTTGTTTTTTGAGGTTCAACTCATCTTCGAGTTTTTTAAGTTCAGCTTCTTTGCGAGCAAGCTGTTCTTGTGTTAGTTGGAGCTCTGTACTTATTTTTTGTGTTTCCGAAGCATTCATTTTGAGCAATTCTTCGTAGCGGCGGTTGAGTTCTTCGTACAGCGAGTTGAGTTTATCGTACTGATAAGTCATTTTTCGCAACGAGATGCCAGTGATGTTGGTATCGCGTTCAAGCGCAGTGATTTGTTTGTTAATGCCCGTAACTTTTTCGTTCAACTCGGTGTTGCTGGCACTCAGTTGGTCGTAGTCGGCTTTCATGGCAGCCATGTCCGACTCGGCTTTTTCGCGTCGGGCTTTTTCGTCCTGAAACTGGCGTGCAGGAACGCACGAAAACATGATTCCAGACAGAATAATTGCAATCAGAACAATTGATTTGGTATTCATATATGGTGAAATTTGCGGTAAAAGTACAAAAAATCGGATGACGAACATATAAAAAAAACGGCTACTTCGTATTATACAAGGTAGCCGTTAGAAATATCAGGGAAAATTAGTTTTCGATCACCTCAGCTGCTTTTTCAGCAATATTGGGCAATTGGAGACCATAACCTTTTTTCTTGTCTTCCATTTTAAGAAGGATTGCAAGAAGCAAAGCAAGAACACCAAAGCCTGCAAAAATGAGCATTGGAATTGTATAGTCATAAGTATTTACAACACTTCCACCATCCGAAATTTTGGTTCCTGTGATACAATATTTGTCGAGCACCCAGCCAATAAGCAAAGGAACACCCATAAGACCCCAGTTTTGAACCCAGAATATAAGAGCATAAGCCGACCCCAATTGTTTTTCAGGAATGATTTTCGGAACCGAAGGCCACATAGCCGATGGAACCAACGAAAAGCCAATTCCTAAAATGATAATCAACGCAATTGCGATTACAAAATGGTTTAGAATTGGTAGGGCAAACAAAGTGTGAACGAGAATGAGAAGCATCGAACCAATAATCATAATGCTTGCGCCTTTTCCTTTGCGGTCGTAGAGATTTCCGAAGAATGGGGTGAGAATGATTGTGCCAAATGGCAACAATGCAGGAATTAAACCAGCCCAATATTCATCTACTCCAAATTTATTAACCATTAAGTCGGTTGCGTATTTCAAAAATGGAAATACTGCCGAATAGAACAACACACAAAGAAGTGCAATGTACCACCAAGCTTTGTTGGTGATAATATACAAGATGTCTTTGATTTTGAACGATTCCTCTTCTTCTTTGGGTGCGCCGTTTTCTAAATCGACAGCTGCATTCGAAGCATCGAGCTTTTTGTCTTGAAAAGTGTAAATGAAGAAAGTTATCAAGCCAATGCTGGCCATCACAAGCCCAAATAGCAGTGGTTTTGAAACGTCGTTGAAATACATTGCCAAAGGAAGCGATGTTCCAATAGCAAGACCAGTTCCAATACGTGCTGTAGCCATTTCGAGACCCATGGCTAGAGCCATTTCTTTGCCTTTAAACCATTTTACAATGATTTTGGAAACGGTAATCCCTGCTACTTCGACACCAACGCCAAAAATGGCAAAGCCTAGCCCTGCAACTATTACCTGAGCTTTTGCTGTAAATATAAACAGATCCCAAACCTGACCATCTAAACTGTGGGTAGATACAGCCCAGTATTTAATCGAAATACCCAAAAGCATGGTTATTGTGGCCATCATTCCTGTAAAGCGTACTCCCATTTTGTCGAGGATGATACCTCCAAAAATGAGAAAAAACAAAAATACATTGAACCAACCATAGGCACTTGTAAATAGACCGTATTCCTCGCTCGACCACGACAATTGGTCCTCGAGCAAGCCTTTTAGCGGTGCCATCACATCGGCTAGGTAATAACCACAAAGCATCGTGAATGCAACAATTGCGAGGGCTGTCCATCGAGCAACCTTCGACTCACGCAGAGATTTTTTCAATTTTTCCATTGTAAACTTTAATTTAAGCCGCCAAATTAGATAAAATACCAATGCAAAATGGTATAATTGTTTATTTAGAATGTTTAAAGATAATAAGAAATTAGTTTTTTAGTATCAAAAAAACTTTCGCTTATCGAATTGTTAAGATTGTAGGTGTAATGTTTCCCCTTCATTCTTTTCAGCTCTAAATCGAACTCCCCACCTTTTAAATAGAGAATATTGGGAAAATCGGAATGTTTTTCAATTCTGTTTTTGACCAATGCAACAAATTCGGGAAACGATGTTACAGCCCTACTTACAATTGTATCGAACTTTCCTGCCATGCTTTCTACTCTATTTTGCTCGGCTTCAACATTTTTCAAGCCCAAAGCATAGGCAACTTCTTTCACAACCGATATTTTTTTGCCGATGGAATCGACCAACGTGAAATTGACATTGGGATACAAAACGGCCAAAGGAATTCCTGGGAAACCGCCTCCTGTGCCAACGTCGAGAACTCTAATGCCGTTGGGAAAATCGAAGAATTTTGCAAATGCAAGCGAATGCAACACATGGCGTTCGTAAAAATGCTCCATGTCTTTGCGCGATATCACATTGATGCGGCTGTTCCACTCTTCATAAAGCTGCCCCATCTGCGCAAGCTGACGGTATTGTTCTATCGATAGATTAGGAAAGTATTTGTAAATGAGTTCCATAATTGTTTTTATCAGGGGACATCAAAAATGGAAACACGCTCTGCTTTGAAGTAATGCTTTGAGTAATAGGCACTGCTCAAATAGTCGTAGCGAACACCTCCGTTGCAAGCCGAATGGATAAAAATAACATCGCCGTTTTTCACTTCGTAGGCAAGTGCCACATGGCCTATGCCTGTGCGGTAGCGCTGAGTGTTTACAAAAAACAAAATATCACCAGGTCGTATGGTGCTATCGGGAACTACTCGTCCCGACCCTGACATATCGACTGCGCTTGGCGACAACGAAACGCCGATATGTGCAAACATGGTCATCACAAAGCCGCTGCAGTCGAATCCGGCGCGGCTTCGTCCAGCCCAGCGGTATGGAACGCCAAAGAAAGTTTTTGCGTAGGCGATCAACTCGGTTACCAAACTGTCGCGGTAATAGCGCAACAATCCAATGCTGTCGGTGGGCTTGGTCAAGAAAATACTATCGCCAATATTTTTGGGGTTGCCTCCAGTTGTAAGACCAGTATTGTTGCCTGTTTGCGCATGCAAAAAGCTGGTCGAAAAGAGAAGTGCTATTATAAAAAGCAAAGCTTGTTTTCGCATTATCATGCAATTATGAATTACAAAGATACAGCCTTTTTGCAAAACGACTTTTGAATTAATGAGTCTGGTCTAAAAAGTTATAAAGACAAAAGTCGCGCAGATCGTAATGGCGCAAGGCGGTCATTCACAAGTCCGATTTACTAATAATTAAACCAATGTGAAAAACGCATTGTATTTTAACATACCGATATTTATAAGCTAAACTTCCGTTTTGCAACCTTAATACTTTTATACTCGCCCCATCATTATTCATAAACATCTTTCGCAAAAAATTGCTTTTTATTAACCACAACCAATATTTTTGAAGAAGTACACAGATATAAAGCGACCAAAATTACATATTAGCTTAAACAATTCGGGAAGTTTTTACATAGTTATAGTATTGAAGACTTTGCATTTTTAGTTTCGTATATTTCTGATATTATTACATTTGTCATCGCACTTCTCTTTTGACGAATCAACATAATATTTGAAATCTAAACAGAAATCATGAAAAACGTCACTTTTCAACAAAGAATGAAATACCGTTTCGACAATATGATGTCGAAAGGACCCATGGCTGTTATTGTATGGCTCGCATTGGGCAGTTTATTGCTGGTGATAGTTGCAGGCGGCTTTATTGCTGCATTTGGCATCTTGCCCGATGACGCCGAAGAAATGAACTTCGTGGAAGCCACATGGCAATCGCTGATGCGAACCCTCGATGCTGGCACCATGGGCGGCGATGCTGGCTGGGGATTTCGACTCGTAATGCTATTGGTTACCATTGGTGGCGTTTTCATTGTTTCTGCATTAATTGGTATTATTTCAGCTGGATTCGACGAAAAGCTCAACGAACTTCGCAAAGGACATTCAAAAGTGTTGGAATCGAATCACACACTCATTTTGGGGTGGTCACCTAAAGTATATACCATCATCAGCGAACTATCCATTGCCAACGAAAATCAAAAAAAACCACGAATCGTTGTGCTGTCGGATCGCGATAAATCGGAGATGGAAGACGACATCAAAGCACATGTAACCGAGATGCGCAATACCAAAGTGATTTGTCGTTCTGGTGATCCTCTCGATGGAACCTCGCTGAATTTGGTGAATTTCAATTTTGCTCGCTCAATTATCATTCTTCCACCCGAAAATGATGACATGCACGATCTGTACATCATCAAAGTGGCTCTAGCTATTGTTAATAATCCTCACCGCAAAAGCGAACCATTCCATATTGTGACTGAAATTCATAAGGATAAGAGTCGCGAAGTGCTCGATTTGATTGGCAAAGATGAGATCACCATTTTGCAATTGTCGGAAGTGATTTCACGAATGACCGTTCAGGTAGTTCATCAGCCTGGTTTGAGTTTGGTTATTGAAAACCTATTAAAATTCGAAGGAGATGAAATTTATTTTTCCTCCATTCCTAAACTTTCTGGAAAAATCTTTGCCCAAGCACAGCTCATGTTCGAAGATAGCTCTGTGATTGGCGTTCAACATAGCAGTGGCAAAACCAGACTGAATCCCCCAATGGATTATTTGCTGCAAGCCGACGATAATATTATTGCTATTTCGGAAGACGATGACACCGTGGTTGTCAATAGCAGTGGAAACACACCCGACGTAACGCAAGTGCTTTCAAACACTGGTCAAACATATTCACATAAGCCCGTAAAAACATTGGTGATGGGTTATAACGAGAAAATCAAACTTATCATCACTGAATTCGCAAATTATTTCCCTGATGGTTCCGAGGTGGATATCATCGTTCAGAAAACGCATATTAATTTTGTAAAAAACATGCAAGTTGACAAACTTCGGTTGAATCCATCTACTGGAGATATTACCTCGCGTCCATTTCTCGACACCATCAACTTTTCATCAATTAATTATGTAATTATTTTATCTGAACCAGACAAAAACCAACAACAAGCCGATGCAAATACGCTTATAACGCTGCTTCATTGTCGAGATATAGTAAAAATCAACAACCTTGAAGTGAATATAGTAAGCGAAATGCTCGATCCAAAAAACAGTGAGTTGGCTCGAATTAACCGAAAAAACGATTTTATCGTTAGCGAAAAATTGGTTAGTTTGCTCATCACCATGATTAGCGAAAATAAAGATTTGAAACCGGTTATTGACGACTTGCTCGATGCCGACGGTTCTGAGATTTATTTCAAACCCATTGCAGATTATGTGAAACCAGGCATTCCTGTCGATTTCTATCAGCTAACTAGCATTGCTTCGCAATACAATCAGGTGGCAATGGGTTATAGAATCATGAGTAAGTCGAACGATCCAGAAGCCAACTATGGAATCGTTGTCAATCCAAAGAAATCGAACAAGGTCACTTTTAGCGACGAAGACGTTTTGATTGCTTTGTCCGAAGATTAAAGGCGGGGGATAGTATTCAGTTGACAGTAGTCAGTATTCAGTTGACAGTATTCAGTTGTCAGTAGTCAGTATTCAGTTGTCAGTAGTCAGTTGTCAGTAGTCAGTTGACAGTAGTCAGTTGACAGTATTCAGTTGTTAATGCTTCAGCAAACAATTACCTACTTAGCCAAGCGAGATTTGAATTTATTTCGTACTTTTGTGGTTCGAAACAAAAAATCATGAAATTGAAATTATTGTTCTTAGCAGCATTTTCGTTGGTTGTGTTACTTTCTATCTCATGTAGTAGTAAACATGGCAATGATAGTCTTCCATCTGATGTGGTTGACAATCCAGCAAGTGCAGATGGTAGTAATGGCGATCAATCTCAAATGTCGTTTGAAACAGTTGAACACGATTTTGGCGATATTATGCAGGGAGAAAAAGTAGAATTCAACTACAAATTTACCAATACAGGCAAAAGCGATTTGGTAATCACATCTCATTCAACATCGTGCGGATGCACGGTTCCAGCCTATCCGAAGGGCGCAATTGCACCTAGCGAAGGTGGTGTTATTACCGTTGCATTCAACAGCAGTGGAAAAAAGGGTCGGCAAAACAAAACCGTAACCCTTAGCACCAATGGTCAACCACGCGATGTGGTATTGACTGTAAAAGCAAATATTATTGAACCTTAAACAAACTCTCATATGAATTTAGCTTACATCTTGCTTATGGCACCAGCCGATGGTGGCAATGGCGAATCGGGTGGATATACCACAATGATAATGCTCGGCTTACTGGTTGTAGTATTTTGGTTGTTTTTTATCAGACCTCAATCACGTAAAAACAAAGAAATCAACAAATTTCGCCAGAATCTAAAAAAAGGCGACCGCGTTATTACCATTGGTGGTATTCACGGTAAAATAGTTGAAGTTATCGACAACACTGTTATTATTGAAACAGAAGGTCAGGGCAAACTGAAACTTGAAAAGAGTGCTATCGCATCGGAATTCAATCCCGAAGCAATGGCCGAAAAGAAATAATACAGAAAAGTGAACTACAAGGTCAGAATATTCATCGTTGCTTTATTTCTGTCCGTTTTGCTTTGGTTTGTAAATCACCTGAACCATGAGTTTACGGTGAAAGTTCCTTTTACAATACACTACAGCGGCTTCTCTCCTTCAACTGGGGAGCTCTTAGAAAAGGATTCAATTGTTGATGTGGAACTTACCAGCAAAGGATTTGCGCTTATTCGATTCTACTTCAGAAAAAATCATGTAGTAGAGCTTAGCAAGGCCGATTTCACACCAGTTTCGCGTGGCGACTCCATTCTTTATATTCTTCATCCTCAAGACCTAATTGCTATTATTGGACAAAGTTTACCCGATGGCTTTTTAGTTGCTAAGGCTCCAGAAGATACACTGATGTTTTCGTATGTTTCCTATCCTTCCAAGGAGGTTCCCGTGAAAGTTCCCCTATCCATTTCCTGCGCCGAAGGGTATATGTTGTCGGGAGTTGTGCGCATTTCGCCAGAGAAGGTTGTTTTAAATGGACCAATTGATTTGCTGCGAAATATCGATACGGTTGTTGCAACAAGCATCTATCGAAATAATGTTAGCGACACCATAATCACAGAAGCCCCTCTTGAATCATTCTCTGACTTGCGCATCAGAAGCAGCTTGAATAAGGTCCGGATTATTGTCCCCATCGAGAAGAGCAAGTTGCTATTGGTCACAAAACCCTACAATATTGAAAACAACAATAAAAAGATTTCAGGCGAGGTTGAAATCACCTTAATTGTGCCCGAATCAATCAACAATGTCAAAATGGGTCTTAAATCCGAAATCGACGAAAACAAGGTTGTTTTCAGTGCTCAAGTACCCGAATTTATCAATGTGATGAAAATTGAGCCCGAATCAATTCCACTTCTTCCCTAATGAAAATTGCAATTACCGGAAATATTGGCAGTGGAAAATCAACCGTAGCAAAAGTTTTTGGTGCCATGGGTTTCGATATTCTAGATGCTGATGCTTTAGCAAAATCGCTTTACGAAATTCCAACAATAAGAATTCAAGTTGAAGAATTGCTGAAAACGAGCATAATTAGCCCTTCTGGAGGAATTGATTATGCAAAAATTGCATCTGTATATTTCAACGACATTGATATTTACAATTCACTCAACAAAATATTGTATCCAGCTCTCAAAAAACTCATTGAGGAAGTTATTTCCAACTGTCAAAATTCAAACGTAGCACTCGAAGCAGCTATACTTTTCGAAGCTGGGTTAGAAAAGGATTTCGACAAAATCATTGTTGTTTCGGCTCCTCGCAAAATGCGATTTCGAAAAGTTAATAGTCGAAACGGCATGACTCAAGAGCAGTTTTTGGAGCGAGAAAATCGGCAGTTTTCCCAAGAATGGAAAGAACAACATTGTTCAACTGTCGTTGTGAATGATGAAAGCAGCTCGGTGATTGAACAAGTAGAAAAGATCATCCTTGACAACTAATTTCAAATAGATAGAATTCTAACAGCTTCTTCAATAGAGTTGAAAATTAACTCAAGTTTCGCACCGCATACCGAAATAATTTATTCAAGCAAAAAACGGAAAAGTTGAATTTCCCCAATTTTCTCCAAATGAGATGCGGTTTGAAGAATCCTATTCATGCGACATATTTGCGAATCAAAATCAGTCGATTGTTTTTTTCTGTCCGAAAGAATATGCTTGGCGAGTCTTTTTCGGGCTGAATTCTATTATTATTTGTAATATTGTGGCAGAATAATTGAATAGCCACTTTTGAACTCCCAAATACCCGCAGCCATGAAAAAGATATTTTTACTATTCATCATTGCAGCATTGGCTTCGTCGTGCACCAGCTCGAAGAAATATTTTGAACGTCAGCAATACGATGCTGCCATTCAAAAAAGTGCTAATAAACTTATGAAAAACCCCGACAAGCAAAAAGAAATTGATGTGCTTAATCGGGCATGGAAAGCCGCCAATACACGCGACAATGAACGTATAACCTACCTAAAAACAACTGGTCAGCCCGAAATCTGGGACGAGATTTTTCAGATTTATAACCGAATGAAATATCGCCAGAATATGGTTCGCAATTTACCACAACCAGTTCTTTCGTCAATTGGATATCAATTTATCGATTATACAAACGAAACAGTAAATGCACAGCGCAATGCTGCTGAGTTTTACTATCAGAAGGCTTTGTCGCTGTTGGCATTGGGCGACCGAGTGTCGGCCCGTCAGGCATACAATGAATTGCTCAATACCAAGCGTTTTTTTGCAAGCTACAAAGATGTGGAACAGCAACTGTTTAGAGCTCAAGATATGGGGACTGCAAATGTTTTGTTTGTTTCAAAAAACAGTTCTGGACAAATGATTCCTGAAGGTTTTCTCGAGGAAATTCTGAAAATTTATCTCACCGATGTCGAAAGTCGTTTCGTTCGTTTTCATACAAGCTACGATACTTCAAAGCGCTACCAGTACACCGCTGTGCTCAATCTGACAAAGGTTGATGTTTCGCCCGAAAGTGTGAGGGAAATTTTCTACGAAGAATCGAAAGAAGTGCAAGATGGTTGGAACTACGTTCTCGATAGCAATGGAAACGTTATGAAAGACAGCCTTGGCAACGATATTAAATTGCCCAAAATGGTCAAAATTTTCTGCAAAATACGCGAAGTACAAATGCATAAGCAAGCTATTGTGGGTGGTTTTCTCGATATCTACTCAAGCAACAACAACGTTCTTAAGTCGGAACCCATTACTGCCGAAACCTTTTTCGATTATGTGTATGCTTTTGCCGATGGCGACCGCAGCGTATTGTCCGAAGAAACTAAACGCAAACTCAACAATGGGCCTCTCCCTTTTCCCGATAGTTTTAAAATGATTTGGGATGCCGCAAGTATTGTGAAAAATGTGTCGAAAGATATTCTTGTTCGCAACACTTATTTGTTTCAATAAAAATTGGTTTTTCCGAAAAGGTCTGATTATTTCAGGCCTTTTTT
>DYON01000416.1 GCA_020720525.1 Acetofilamentum sp. | reverse complement strand
GCTGAGAACACCAAGCAATACACCCGAAACAGGTGTAATCATGTTGGTGAAACCGTCGCCGAGCTGAAAAGCCACAACCGTAGCTTGTCGCGAAATGCCAATCAAATCGGAAAATGGCGCCATCAGTGGCATGGTAAGGGCTGCTTTGGCCGACCCAGAAGGCATAATGAGGTTGATGGCAGTTTGAACGGTGTACATACCACCAACCGCAGTGTATTTATTGCCCTGAAACAAACCCGAAAGTCCGTTGAGCATGGTATCTACCACACCGCCATCTTTCAAAATGATGATAATACCACCGGCGAGTCCAACAATGAATGCAGCCGAAAAAATGTCTTTTGCTCCGTCGAGAAATTGCTTTACAAATTCGTTTGGTCGATAGTTGTAGGCAAGTCCGCCCATAAGTCCCATGCCCAAAAACAACGAGGCAATTTCGCGAATATACCACCCATAGCCAAGCACACCAACCACAAGTACTAGAATAGTGAACATCATGATGTGCAGTATGTAAAGCTGCACGCTTTTTCGCAAAAGCATGTAGGCAGCTGGCACTATAAAAACAGCAGCTAAAATTGGCCATGCGGGAATGGTGATGGAATTTTGCCCAATCGAGATGGCTGTAAGCGTATATTCGATTGAAACATACACGAGACTTGCTGCAATAAAGAGAAACGATATCCATGCAGCCACTCCACCTTGGGTTTCTTTTGGTATTTCGTCGGTTGCAGCACGGTTTCTCCAGTATTCGTCGGTTTTGTAAACGGGCGATTTTTTAGGGTCTTTCAAAATCTGGTTGGCATACCACAACACATATCCAATTCCGAAGAAATTGATTACAATCCACATAAACAGGCGATATTCAAGACCCGAGAAAAGCGGAATTTGCGCAATTCCTTGAGCAATTCCAATGGTGAACGGATTGAACATGGCTCCAGCAAAGCCGAGAGCAGCTCCAACAAAGCACATACTCACACCCACAATGCTATCGAAGCCCATTTTGATGGAAAGCGGAACAAAAATGATAACAAAAGCGATGGTTTCTTCGCTCATGCCAAATACAGCACCAAAAATGCTGAACATCAGCATAATGAGCGTGATGAGCAGGTTTTGCACACCTATTCGCCGGAAAAAAGCTAGTTTTTCGAGTTTTTGAGCAGAATTGAGAAAACGTATAATACCAATATCGAGGGCTTTCGACGAATTGATAATCCAAAACGAAGCGCCAATAACGAGAATAAAAACAATGATGTCTGCTTTATCGACAAAACCGTCGAAAATGGAAGAGAGAATTTCCCAGCTTTGTGGATTGTTGTCGGCTTCGTGATACGAGTCGCGCACAACCACCTCGCGTTCAACGTCATTCACCATGATTGTTTCGCGATTGAAAGCGCCACCTGGAACCAGCCATGTGGCAGCAGCCGATATAAGAATAATGGCAAAAACAATTACGTAGGTATTGGGAATCTGTCGCTTTTTGTTGATGGTTTTCATAGGTCTTGAAATCGATTTCTGATGAATGGAGAGCGAAGATAAAAATATTATTTTGTAACTGCCAAAGAAAGGAAAATGCCTGTTTGCAAATGCTCGATATATAGCACTTTGCCAACAACGGAGTCCGCAGAGAAAACTACTGCGCAGAGGGACATAGAGGATTGCTGTTGAACACAAAAGCTTAATTTGTCGAGGCAAAATAAATGTTTCAAACAATCTTGACATTCATTTTGTCTCTACAAACCATACACAACCGCAGTTGTGTATGCACAAGTGAGGCTTTTGGCTTTTTGTAACACACAGCAAATGAGAGAAATAAGCATTCATGTCA
>DYON01000415.1 GCA_020720525.1 Acetofilamentum sp. | reverse complement strand
GTATAATGTGGATGATAGGGTCTCATTGATTCAGGGCCAACCCACAAATCCCAATCGAAACCTTCGGGTAGTTGTGGCTTATCTTTGGGAATAGCAGAATATTGCGGCCATACCGGGCGATACGACCAATTATGTACTTCTTTCAATTTTCCAATTTTACCTTCATTTATCCATCCCATAATCTGGTCCATATTACCATTGGTATCCCATGGAATCAGGTGGGTAACCGCATTGGATTTTTGGGCATAATCAATTACTTTTTTGCCTTCAATCAGTCTGTTCGAAAGCGGTTTATGCATAGTTACCGCAATTCCTCGTTTCATAGCAGCCATTGCAATCAGGCCGTGTACATGGTCGGTGGTCATAATTTTTACAGCATCAACCTTTTCTTTGGCTAAAAGTTCCCTGAAATCGGCATAGCCCTTACATCCGGCATATTTTTCGGTTTTGCGTTTGTTGGCATAATATCCGTTCACAGCTTGCAAACCAAAATCCAGCCCACCGGGAATGGTATTATTGCCACCTGTTATTAGTTTTGAATTTCCTGTTAATTTCTGCCATGTTTCTAGCAAAGATGAAGGATCCCAATCGTAATAATTGATTGCTTTTTTTTGTGGATCGCAAACTGCAGTAATCTGTACATCAGGCAGTTCAATCAAATCAGCCATCTCGCGAAGCCCCTGGGTGCCCAATCCAATGTAGGCAACATTTACCTTATCGCTGGGGGCTACATGCTTAGGGCCACCCAAAACATAAGACGGAATTATGGTTAAACCAACTGTGGCAGCAACGGTTTCTTTTATAAATTTGCGCCGACCATTTTCCGGATTATTCTTAGAATCATGATTTCCGACCGGAACATTTTCGTTTAATTCGATTTTTTCATTCATTGGTTTTATATTAGATTGTTAGTTATATTGTAATATAGAAATTCGGAATTTTTGAATAAAAAACCCTTTAATTTCAAATCGTTAAAATACAATAAAATTCTCTAATATTTTAAAGATTTATTTTATTGTTTTAGCAAATCACAAATAGCAGAAATTCAATGGATTGATTAATGAAGTTCATGCCAACTTCAAGATAAATATTGTGTGCAAGAAACAGTCAGAATTATTTTGAATTCAAAGACCACTCTTCTTGACGCTTCGAAGTAATGAAGATGCTCGAAGGTCATTTGGAACCTGACCTTCGAGGGTGCTTGCACCTCGAAGCGTCACAAAATTAAAAGAGTTCTTCGTCCAAAGCACAATTAAAATTGGCAGCAATAGCCCTTAGCTGAGCATCACTCAATGTTTGTTTTGCGCCTCCTGCAGCCATTACTTTCAGGCAAATATCCGATGCTTTTTCGGCTACATCAATCCGGCCAAAAGCTTCATCAAGGTTTCGGCCACATCCGCAGATTCCGTGAAACTGCCAAACAGCCAGGTTGCGGCGTGACATTGCTTCGGCTGTTGCCCAGCCCAAATCCATGCTTCCAGCCATTACCCAGGGCAAAAACTCAATTCCCTGCGGAAAAACCACAATACATTCGGCATGGCTTTGCCATAACAGTTTGCTCAGGCTTTTGGTATTGAGATTGGCCACAGCATAGGTAAGCGCAATAATATTGTTGGGATGCGTGTGGATAAAAGCAAATGATTGGTTATCCGATTTTTCCTTAATCCGGCAATGTGACAATAAATGCGCCGGCAATTCTGAAGTAGGTGTTCCAACCGGCTCATATCCCCAAAGTAACTGATAGGATTCACCTTTTTTGTCCACTTCAATAACCCCAATATTTTTTTCGGGAAAAACTTCAATATTCCTTAAAAACCTTCCAGTTC
>DYON01000079.1 GCA_020720525.1 Acetofilamentum sp. | reverse complement strand
AATCAACGCAAATTTTCTTCTTGGAGCGTTGATTTTTTCACTCAGGGTGACTTTTTGGGTTTGTCATTTGTTTTTAGGTTGCAAAACATGTTTTGCTGGTGGTCTCAAAATGACGAAAAGCAAGAATAAATACAACTGCTTTGTTCTATTCTCAGTTTTCCACTCTGCTACTTAATCTTATTGAATTTCAATTCGTTTTCGGTGAGATCGTTCAAATGTTTGGTCAGATTCTGAATCTCAGTAATCAAATTAAAGAACAACAGATTTGATCGTGAGGCCGATTCTTTCGATTTAACTCGTTTTATCTGCTGAATACGAATTTCTTGCATCTTGTTGCAAACATTTTTTTGTTTATCGACAAGTTCGGGAAGTTTTTCTATTCCATAATCGCCAGAGATAAGTTCGCGAACAAATTCCGAAAAACCTGCAAACTCTCTTGTTAGCTCGATAAAATCGCGAAGCTGCGATTTGCTGAGGCTTTTGTGTTGATTGTTGATATGCTGATATACTGGATGCGTAATATAATTAAGGCTTACGGCAAGTTCGCGCAACACATCTGCACTTTTTAGATAGTATTCGCCAACACTCAGATAATTCTCACCTAAAGCCGAAATACTACTATTTATCGTAGATTTAAACAGCTTAGTACGCTTGTCAATATCTTTAACTATGCGATCAGCAGTTTTCAACAGTTTCAGCTTTTCTTTTTCAAGTCCTTGAATTTCGTAATCAAATACTGCAGGTATTTGATCAAGCACATACAAAACATTACTATTGCTTAGTTCAATAATTTCCTTTTCGCTCGCATGATCGCTAATGCTCATCATTTTTTCAGATTCTTCGATTTGTTTTTCACGTTTACGATGAATGATTTTACTGCGAATCAACAGGAAAACAGCTAATCCTGCCATAATCGCAACACCGAAAATACCACCAGCATAGAGAATTAAAGCAATCAATGCTGCAGAGGCAAAGGACAGAAAAGCTGTTACAAACCAACCCCCAATTACAGTTACAACGCCCGAAACGCGATACACCGCCGATTCGCGATCCCAAGCCCGATCGGCTAATGAAGTACCCATGGTTACCATAAAGGTTACATAAGTAGTTGAAAGCGGAAGTTTAAGCGATGTGCCAAAAGCAATGAGTGAACTAGCTACGGTAAGCCCAACCGCAGCCCGCACGAGGTCGAATGCTGGCGCATCTGAATTGTTAGTTTCCGGAAGCTTTTGAAAACGTGTTTCAATCCAACGATGCAATGCAGGAATACGAATAAAAGTAAACACTTTACCTAAAGTAATTGAAAGTTTTACGATTCCACGTGCAACCGAGTTGGCCTCAAATTTCTCAACACCTTCATTCTGTCGGCTTAAATCGACCGAAGTGCGTATCACTGTGCGGGTTTTTTTATTGAACCACAATGTCAGCACCATAATTAATCCTGCAGCCATTAAAAAATACGTAGGGGTTCCTGTGCTCCCTTCAAGCCCTTCCATGGTTAATGTTGATGGATCAGCCCCACCACTATTAACAAATATTTCATACGCATTAAGCCCTGCCATTGATGGTCCAAGAAAGTTTACCAAATCATTTCCTGCAAACGACATGGCAAGTGCAAATGTTCCATAAATCACAATAACTTTGAATACATTCATGCGTACTAAGACTTGCATCAGTATGAAAAGTACTGTAACACCTCCCATGATCATTCCAAGTAGCATCAATGAGTTTTCTGTCACAAATATTTTTACATTTTCATCAATAAACGCAGCCGACTTCATTCCTTTAAAAAAGATGAAATAAGAAATCAGCGCGATGCTCAATCCCCCCAGAAATGATCCGCCAATGATTCGGTATCGCTTATAACTAAAAGAAAAAAGCACGCGAGCAATGTATTGAAGAAAAACACCTACAAAAAATGCAATCGCAATGGAAATAAAAATAGCTGAAATCATTCCCATTGCCTTGTCAGTATTCATATACATCCCAATATCGGAAAAGCCCTGACTATTTTCAACCATTTTTGCAGCAGAATATGTAAATGAGGCTCCAAGCAATGCTGCAACCAATGACACTGTGGTGGAAGTTGGCAAGCCTAATGTGTTAAAAAAGTCAATTACTATAACGTCGTTTATCATCACAGCCAAAAAAATCATGATGACCTCGGCAAACACAAAATAGGTGGGGTGAAAAACCCCTGAGCGAGCCACTTCCATCATTCCTCCAGCAAAGAGAGCCCCCACAAACACCCCAAGCGATGCTGTGAGCATAAGCCACTTGAATGAAGTAGAGCGTGAGCCCCAGCCAGCATTGAGAAAGTTAACGGCATCGTTAGCTACCCCAACGGTAAGGTCTAAGGCTGTAAGTAAAAACAATACGACGATAATCGCCAAATAGTAATATTCCATAACACAATAAATAAGGTACAAAAATACCAGCTTTTAAGTTGATACTTTCGTTTACTTTATTAAGAAATCATTAAGTCGGTGTAAGTTTTTTTGTTCGACTCTTTATGCATTGTTTTTGTAATCAACAGGTGATTTTATGTGTTTAGCTGAAAATATGCGGTTGGACAAAAATACAAAATTCCATTCGCCAGCAAAAAACCGCCATTTACCGCTTTGCAGTTTTTGCGTTTTTAACTCTCCAATACTTTTGCCTCGCAATCAAAAAAATTTCAAAAACAAAACACATCTTCAATGAAAAACTCATCACAAAAATCCTCACAAAAATCTTGTATATATTTTAGCCAATCCGAGTTCAATCGCGCTTGTTCTATGTAAAAAATTTGTCGGTTGGTATAAAAAATGAAAACTATGGAAACAAAATTAAACACAAAACGTTTCTAATGTTTTAAAAGTTTATATCTTTGCACCATGGACGAAAAAATTGTTTTCATAGTGGAAGAAACATCGAAGCTCTTTATCAAATATGGTATAAAGAGTGTTTCGATGGACGATATTTCTAGGCATCTAGGAATGTCGAAAAAAACCCTTTACCAGTATTTTTCCGATAAAAAAGACTTGGT
Organism: Acetofilamentum sp.; assembly: GCA_020720525.1. Taxonomy (GTDB): domain Bacteria; phylum Bacteroidota; class Bacteroidia; order Bacteroidales; family DTU049; genus GWF2-43-63. The sequence continues at coordinate 7,284 of DYON01000079.1, read as the reverse complement.
ATTATCGGTTTTAAAACACCATATTAGCGACACGAACGAATGCTTTCAGCGATTGGCCATCGATAACGGAAACGCAATCGATATTTTGGTGAAAGTGAGCCAAATTCTGATTGAAAAGTTTGGGCGCATCAATACTTCGGTTACCTACGACCTTCAGAAGTATTACCCCGAAGCGCATCGAATAATGTCCGACCATAAAAGGGAGCATATCATACAGAATATTATCATGAATCTCAATCGTGGTATTAAAGAGGGTCTTTATCGGTCCGACCTCAACACGGCAGTGATTGCTTACTTTTATATGGTACGCATGGATCATGTATTTATGATTGATTCGGACAACGAGGCTTTTAAAAATGTAACTATGGAAGAAATTTTAAAAGAATTGTTTATTTATCACATCAGGGGGATTGCCAATAAGAAAGGCCTTGAATATCTTGAAAACAAACTACTTAAAGATTTAAACAAACAAAAATGAGACTATTAATTGTTGCGGGCTTTTTGCTAACATTTTCGGCATTGCAAGCCCAAGATATGATGGATTTATCGCTCGACCAAGCATGCAAATATGCGCAGGAAAACAGCCCTACACTCAAAAATGCGCAGGTTGATGTCGAAATTGCCAAAAAGAAAATATGGGAAACAACCGCCATTGGATTGCCCCAGATAAGTGGATCGGTTGAGTATCAGAATTTTCTCAACATTCCTACCTCATTGTTGCCCGACTTCATCAGCCCGTCGGTTTATGGTGTTTTATTGCAAGAGGGGTTAATAACTCCAGCACAGATGCCCTCGGCGAGCGATGCGCAGTTTTTTCCGGTGCAATTCGGAACTCAGCACAATGCTTCGTTTGGTACAACGCTGTCGCAGCTTATTTTTAGCGGACAATATATAGTAGGACTGCAAGCGTCGAAAGTTTTCGGAAGCATGTCTGAGCAAAGTCTTCAGAAAAATCAAACCGATATTCGCTATTCAATCACCGAGACCTATTGTTTAATCTTATCTCTTCAAGAAAATACGAGTTTGCTCGATTCTAATCTGCTTAGTTTTAAAAAACTCCTCAATGAATCGGAAATTATGTACAAGCAAGGTTTTGTGGAGGAAATTAATGTAGATCAAATCCGATTGAATGTTTCGACTCTCGAAAATGCTGTGAGTTCGTTGAGGCGGCAGATAGAAGGCGCAAGTATGTTGTTGAAATTCCAAATTGGAATGCCCATGACTCAGCAAATAAGGCTTACCGACAATTTGGAAGGCATCATGAATGGAAAAACGATGGTTTTAACCGAAGATGCGTTCAATCCCACTGGCAGCATCGACTATCAGATTATGGAAACACAGGTGAAATTGCAGCAACTGTCGCTTAAACGGGAGCAATCGACCTATTTGCCATCGCTTACTGGTTTTTTTTCATACTCCAACAAAGCCATGAGCAATAAATTCAATTTTTTTAGCGGAGATCAAAGTTGGTATCCCACCACATTGGTTGGCTTCAAACTCGAAATACCAATTTGGAGTAGTGGAATCCGCCATTCAAAAGTTCAGCAAGCCCAATTAAATGTCGAAAAAAGCATAACCACACGCAATATGGTGTCCGAATCGCTCAAGTTGCAGTATGAGCAAGCGCGAATTTCGTATTTATCGGCAATCGACAAATACAACCACGAAAAGCAAAATGTGAACCTCACCAACAAAATTTTTGAGAAAACCATGATTAAATACCGCGAAGGTATAGCCAGTAGCATGGAACTCACTCAGGCGCAGATGCAGTATCAAACATCGCAAAGCAACTATTTTGCGGCTATGTTCGAACTCATTGTTGCGAAAAACAAAATGGAAAAATTACTTGAAAATTAAAAAAATCGAATCGATATGAAACAGTTTGGAATAATAATGTTGATGGCGTTTGCGCTTGCCGCATGTAATCAAAAAAGCAACGACGATCGCCTCAATAAACTCGACGATCTTAAAAAAGAACGCGAAAAAATTACCAAAGAAATAAACGAGCTCGAACAAAATTTGATTGCCGAAGGTTTGCTGGTTGTCGATAAAAGTGTTCAGGTGCAGGTGCAAGAACTCGACAGCGCAGGCTTTGTGTCGTATCTCGATTTGCAAGGCAAAGTTGATGGCGACGAAAACGTGATCGCGACCGCCAAAACGGTGGGCGTTATCACTGCCGTTTATGTCAAAGAAGGCCAAACAGTGTATCGCGGTCAAACGCTGGCGGTCATGGATGCGTCGGTGTTGTATCAGTCGCTGGCTGAACTCGAACAGCAAACAACATTTCTCGAAGACATTTACAAGCGTCAGAAATCGTTGTGGGAACAAAACATTGGCAGCGAAATACAATACTTGCAAGCCAAAAACAATTTCGAAGGCATGCAAAACCGTGTAGCTACGCTAAAGCAGCAGATTGCCATGAACTACATCACATCGCCCATTTCGGGTCGCGTTGAAGAAGTGAATGTAAAAGTTGGTTCTTCGGCAGCTCCTGGTGCACCAGCATTCCGTGTAGTGAATTTCGCCAAAGTGAAAGTAACTACCGAAGTGAGCGAAACCTACACGAAAAATCTGACCGTTGGCAGCAAAGTGATGGTGTCGTTTCCCGACCTTAACTACGAAACAGAAGCTCCGCTATCGTTTGTGAGTAAATACATCAGCCCAAGCAGCCGTTCATTCCGCATCGAATGTGTGTTGCCACCAGCCAAAGGCATGGAGTATCGCGCCAATATGATTGCTGTGATGAAAATCAACATTTATTCGAATCCCGAAGCCATGGTGGTACCACAAAATGTGGTTCAGACCTCTTCGAAAGGCGATTATGTTTATGTTGCCGTGAAAAAAGGCAAAAAGGAAATTGCCGAAAAACGAATCGTGAAAACTGGCGAAGTGTATGATGGCAATGTCGAAATTCTTTCGGGTCTCAAAAAAGGCGACCGTGTGGTGGTTATGGGATTCAATACACTGAAAGACGGTACTGAACTTAATATTGCGTTCGATAAATAATCCCACAACATTCATCAATTATGAAAAAGACGAAACATAGAGAGTTTATTGGTTCGAGCTGGGCAATTGACAATAATACCAGTGTGTATGTGCTGGCTATTCTAATTGTGCTGGTTGGAATCATGAGCTATCGCTCCATACCTAAAGAGCAAATGCCCGAAGTGGTAATTCCCACCATTATGGTGTCCACCATTTATCCTGGGACTTCGCCCAAGGACATTGAAAATTTAGTAACTCGCCCACTCGAAAAACAAATTAAAAGTATCAGCGGCGTCAAGAAAATATCGAGCAACTCGGTACAAGATTTCTCAAGCGTTGTGGTGGAATTTGAAACCGGAATCGAAGTTCGTGAAGCCAAGGATAAAGTCCGCGACGCGGTCGATAAAGCCACATCTGAATTGCCCAGCGATTTGCTTACCGCCCCGATGATTAATGAAATCGACCTGAGCGAAATTCCCATCATGACCATCAACCTTTCGGGCGATTATGACCTCGAATCGTTGAAGAAGTATGCCGAAATCATTCAAGATCGCATAGAGTCGTTGCCCGAAATTACTCGTGTTGACATCATTGGTGCGCTCGATCGCGAAATTCAACTCAATGTTGACCTCAATAAAATGAAAGCCGCTGGATTGACTTTCACCGACATTGAAAGAGCTGTGGCGGCCGAAAATGCTACCATTGCCTCTGGTAGTATTTCGCAAAATGGTGTCAAAAGCTCCATCTCGGTCAAAGGTCAATTTCTCGAATTGTCCGATTTGTATTCAATTGTGCTGACCTCGCCCACGGGCGGACAGATTTATCTGAAAGACATTGCCGAAATCAAAAATGGTTTCAAAGATCAGGAAAGCTATGCCCGCTTCGACGGAAAGAATGTGATTCTGCTCAATGTGATTAAGAAAACCGGACAAAACCTGCTCAACGCCAACGATAAAATCAATGAAATTCTGGAGGAGCTAAAACTGTCCACACTTCCCGAAGACATTATTATTGAGAAAACTGGCGACTCGAGCCGTCACACACGCAACACACTCGAAGAACTTAACAATACCATCATCATCGGTTTTTTGCTGGTGTTTATTATTCTCATGTTTTTCATGGGAATCAGCAATGCGTTTTTCGTGGCTTTGGCTGTACCTCTTTCGATTCTTGTTTCCTACATTGTCATTCCTGGACTTGGTTTCACCATGAACATGATAGTGATGTTTGCCTTCATTTTCTCGCTCGGTATTATTGTCGATGATGCCATTGTGGTTATTGAAAACACCTATCGAATGCATAAGACCATTCCCGACATTCGCAAAGCGGCAAAATATGCGGCTGGCGAAGTGTTTTATCCCATCTTGAGCGGAACCCTTACCACGCTGGCACCGTTCTTCCCGTTGGCTTTCTGGCCTGGAATGATTGGTCAATTTATGCACTACTTACCCGTAACGATTATTGTAGCACTTTTTGCTTCTTTGATTGTGGCTTACTTGATTAATCCTGTGTTTGCTGTAAACTTTATGAAAGACGACGAGCACAAAGTGCCTGGGAAAATCAGCTGGAAATATGTACTTAAATTTGCTTCATGGTTCCTCATTCCAGCCACCTTATTTCATTTGGTGAATGTTCCTATCGTGGGCAACATTTTAATCATCATGTTTGTCATTGTTATCTTTTACAAACTGTGGACTGCCAAAGCCATTTATCGCTTTCAGCACAATCTGTGGCCTCGCATCGTGAAACGTTACGAACGTGCCATTGCTTGGGTGTTGAAAGGTCGTCATGCTTACCGTGTTATGTGGGGCACTCTGGTCTTGTTTATTGTAACGTTGGTACTGTTTGCCTTCAGCGGAACAAAAGTTATTTTCTTCCCCGACAACGATCCCAACCAGATTAACGTGTTGGTAAAAATGCCTCCAGGAACCGATGTGATGGTAACCGACAGCATTTCGAGGATTGTTGAAAAACGTGTTTCCGAAGTGGTTGGAAGCAATAATCCCGATGTCGAGTCGATTATTACCAAAGTGGCTTCGGGTGCCGACCCCAACAGTTTCGACCGTGCAGTAACTCCCGAAAAAGCGTTGGTGACTGTAAACTTTGTGGAAACCAAATTCCGCTTGGGTCACACCATGCCGTACATCGATAAAATTCGCGAAGCGGTTGACAATATTCCAGGTGCAGTTATCACCATAGAAAAAAATAGAATGGGACCTCCTGCTGGAAAGCCCATCAACATTGAAATGTACTCCGAAGATATTGATATGCTGATTGACGATGCCGATCGTTTTATTGAATTCATCAATCAGTCGGGTATCGGTGGAATTCAGGAGCTCAAGTCGGATCTTCAGGAAGCAAAGCCCGAAATTATTGTGGAACTCGATCGAGCCAAAGCCAATGCCGAAGGAGTAAACACCTTCACCATCGGAATGGCGCTGCGTACTGCTATTTACGGAAAGGAAATTTCTAAATTCAAAGTGCTCGAAGACGAATACCCCATCATGCTTCGCTTTAGCGAAGAGTATCGCCAAAATCTCGACAACGTTTTGAACATGAACATCACTTTCCGCGATATGGCCACAGGACGCGTAAAAGAGATGCCCATTTCGTCGATGGTAAAAGTGAAATATGCCAATTCGTATGGCGGTATTCGACGTGTTGACAACAAGCGTTCGATTACCATTTCTTCCGAAGTCGTTGCTGGCTACAACGCCAACGAAATCATTAAGGATATTCAGTCGGCATCGCGCAATTTCAAGTTTTCGCCAGGTACATCATTTAAGTTTACTGGCGAGCAGGAAAAAATGAAAGAAAGCATGGATTTCTTGTCGAAAGCCATGGTAATTGCGCTGGGTCTCATTTTCTTTATTCTGATTACCCAATTCAACAGCACCGGAAAAACCTTGATTATTTTGAGCGAAATTGTTTTATCGCTCATCGGCGTATTGCTCGGAATCATGATTTTTGGGATGCCTGTTTCTGTTATTATGACTGGGATTGGGGTTATAGCACTGGCGGGCATTGTGGTGCGAAATGGGATTCTCATTGTGGAGTTTTCCGACAAGCTTCTGGCGCAAGGCATGAAAACCCGCGAGGCCATTGCCAAAGCCGCTGCCACCCGATTAACACCTGTGATTTTAACCGCTATAGCTACCATTTTAGGTCTTATTCCACTAGCGGTTGGTTTCAATATCAATTTCGAAACACTGCTGTCGAGTTGGGATCCACAAATCTACTTCGGTGGCGACAATGTGGCTTTCTGGGGACCGTTGTCGTGGACTATTGTGTTTGGACTTTCCTTTGCCACATTCCTCACTTTGGTGTTTGTGCCGGCGGTGTATCTCATTCACAACGCAATGAAAATGCGCATCAAACGCCGTCTGAACCGTCGTCGGTTGAAGCAGCGAATTGTTGTATCACATTCATAAAACGGCAACATCAATTTGTGGTAGCCCATTCGTCCGCTGGTTCATGCAGCAGGAATGAGAACAGAAACTGGTTTTATCACACGCTCGATGTTCAATTGGTATGGAATTGGCTATCGCAAAAGTATTATTTTCTGCTTTATGCAAATCTTCCTACCTTTACAAAAAATTCGGATGGTCCGCACTGCAATAGCAATACTATTCGGGATAATAAGCAACCAGGCTATGACGCAAACCAGCAAAAACAGTCTTGCGATAGAATACGATTTGTTTATACAGCATCAGTCCGAACAAATCGACAACGAAGTAGCCAATTTCAACAATGCCATTGCGCTATTCGATGGCGACAGTATTTTGAAAGCATACGACAATTTGTTGAATGTGACCGAAACTGTTATTGCAGCGACCGAAAAAAAGCAAGTAGCAAAAGGTGCCGAAAAATACCGCGAAGCTTCTCTGAATTTGTTTCGTTTCTATTTGCGCACGTTCGAAACCGACTACCACAAAGCTGTTGCAATTATGTATCGCGAAACCATTGGCGATGCCGATATTAACGAAATGGAAAAGATTTTCGACATTGTTGAACTCAAAGAAAGTCTTTTTCTCGACACATATTATCGCGAAATGGATACTTTTTGCGTTGCAAACGGTATCGATTTGGAGTAATCTTCAAAAAGATAGAATTCATCAGCCAAAATAAAATTAGTAGCATAGCCTCATCAAATCAGAATCTTAGATGGTATATTTTGAATAAAACGCAACAACAGATTATATCAACCTATCATTACTTTTAATTTTATCTATCCTTGTTGAAAAAGAAAATTCATTTTTTTATGAATAGAAATCCCCTCCCATTCCGTAATTTTAACGT
>DYON01000078.1:6381-10317 GCA_020720525.1 Acetofilamentum sp. | reverse complement strand
CAGTGGTCAGTAGTCAGTAGTCAGGATTCAGTGGTCAGTTTTCAGTAGTCAGTTTTCAGTAGTCAGTGGTCAGTAGTCAGGATTCAGTAGTCAGGATTCAGTGTAGGGACGCGATTTATCGCGTCTTATGAAAGAGAAGACAATGTAGAGACGTTGCATTGCAACGACTATCATATTAGCCAGTAATCAGTATTCAGTTTTCAGATGTAATTCCCGACCCGAGCGATTGGAAATTTAGATTTCGAACATTTTGAATATTAATATTGATTGTAGCTCAAGCAAATCATTATTGTTAAATATTTTTCTATAATTTTGCGACGGATTAATCAATAAACTTGTTGTATATGAAAATCGGAGAATGGATATTTTGGTTTTTTATCGTTTCTGGGTTGGCATTTGTTTCGTGCGGAAGTTCAAATAAATCTAGTTCAGAAACCAACGATAGTACGAAAGTAGAGCAAGAAGTTAAAATCCCTTACGATACAGTACTTACATCGATTGCACACATTATTGCTGGCTTAGAACCACTTGACGATGTGCAAGTAAACGCCATAACACAAACACCCGATTGGCAGACACACAAGGCCGAGATAAAATCGCTGTTCGAAAAAGCAGAGGAAAAGAATTTAAAACTCATGCGCAATTGGGCAATTGCAGAATTGAATGAAGGGAGAGACATTTCGTCCACTTTGTTTTATGCATTTTCGGGTCCCGATTTTTTGTATGCCAACACTTTTTATCCAGGAGCTAAGAAATATGTACTTTTTGGCTTAGAGCCTGTTGGTCGTGTTCCCGATTTCGATACAACGAAAAGCCATAAAGTGTTTTTTGAAGCCACTCGTCGCTCGCTGAAAAGCTCATTGATGCTTAATTTCTTTATTACAAAAGACATGAGTGGCGATTTACGTACAAGCGAATATAATGGCGTTACGTCGGTTATAATGCTTTATGCAGCTTATACTGGGCACAAGATTAAAGATATGAGCTATGTTTATGTTCAAAACGACGGGAAATTGAAAAATTGTAGTTACGATTCACTTAAACGGGTTTCACTTTCCAAGGGCGTTCGATTTAATCTAATCGATTCTTTAGGCATGGAGCAAGAGGTTGTTTATTTTTCTTTCAATGCCGAAAACGACCCTTTCAATGCGAGCTCGGTAAAAAAATACTTTGAAAATTTAGATGGAAAGATATTTGGGATGCTGAAAGCAGCGTCGTATTTGATGCATTATGATGGTTTTGCACGTATGCGCGAAGTATTTCTTTCGAAAGTAACTACATTGCTTACCGACGATACTGGATTGGCTTACAGAGATATACGAAAATCATTTCCCAAAATCCAACTTTACGGTAAATTCACCCAGCCTATTGAATCGTTCGACTATATCAATTTGTCCGATTTGCGCAAGGGCTACGATTCGTCGAATGTGAAACCAATCGATTTCACTTATGGATACGGATTTGGTCAAAAATTGATAATTGGGCGAAAATAAATTTCTGCCACATAAAATAAAAGAGACGTTGCAAACAACGTCTCTACCAATTACGAATAAATCTTCACTTCGGCTTCACCTTTCAGGAAGCCAATTCCATTGAAAGCGAGGGCTTGCATTTCGTCTTCGCCTGGATACACAAAAACGGGAGCAATAAAAGCTACACGTTCTTTGATCCATTCAACAAACATTTTGTCGTAGGCAACGCCGCCAGTGATAAGAATGCCGTCAACTTCACCTTTTAAAACAGCAGCGCAAGAACCAATTTCTTTCGAGATTTGGTAGGCCATAGCTTCGTAAAATAGGCGTGCTTTTTCGTCGCCAGCTTTTACGCGGTTTTCGACTTCGAGTGCATCGTTGGTATCGAGATAAGCAACAAGGCCACCTTGTCCAGTAATCATCTTTTTCACTTGGTCGTGGGTGTATTTTCCGCTAAAGCACATTTTTGCAACAGCTCCAACTGGCAGCGAACCCGTTCGTTCGGGCGAGAATGGACCATCGCCATCGAGTGCCTGATTGACATCGATAACCATTCCTTTTAAATGCGCACCAACACTTATGCCACCACCAAGATGCGCTACAATGAGGTTGATTTCGTTGTAGTCGTTTCCTTGAGCTTTTGCATGAGTTTTGGCAATGGCTTTTTGGTTGAGAGCATGGAAAATGCTGATTCGTTGAAACTCGGGATGACCCGAAATACGTGCCAAATCGCACATTTCGTCAACCACAACAGGATCGGCAATAAATGCTTTTGCTCCTTCGATGCTTTTGGCAATGTCGTCGGCAATAAGTCCGCCCAAATTGCTGGCATGTTGACCCAAAACACCTTTGAGCAAATCGGCTTTAAGAGCATCGTTTACTTCGTACATTCCCGAAGGAATTGGTTTCACTAAACCGCCACGTCCAACAATAATGCTGATGTCGTCGATCAAAATCTCACCAATTTCGAGTTCTTTGAGAATGATGTTTTTTCTAAATTCGTATTGTTCGGTAATGGTAGCAAACGGTGCCAAGTCTTCGGCCGAATGTTTGATGTTTTTTTGAAAAAGTTTGTGGCTGTGAATGTCAAAAACGGCAATCTTGGTAGATGTAGATCCGGGGTTGACTGCAAGAACCAATGGTTTGCTCATAATGAATTATTTAGCGATTAAACAGGCAAGTGCAATAGAAAAAGTTTTTGTTTTCGAACTGTCGCCACGCGAAGTAAGAATAGCAGGGCATTTGGCTCCAACAACCAATGCTGCAAGTTCGCCGCCAGCTAATTTGGTGCAAGTTTTAAAGAAAACATTGCCCGACTCGATGTTTGGAAAAACAAGACAATCGGCATCGCCAGCAACAGGACTAACAAGTTTTTTAATTTCAACACTTTCTTTGTCGATTGCAACATCGATAGCAAGGGGTCCGTCAACAATAGCCCCTTTAATTTGTCCACGGTCGCACATTTTGCTGATGATAGCAGCATCGACACAAGCAGGCATACTGGCCGACATTTGTTCGGTAGCTGCAATCATGGCTACTTTTGGTTTTTCGATTCCCAAAGCATGAGCAGTATTGATGACATAGTTGGTGATAGCAATTTTCTGAGCAAGGTCTGGAGCTGGAATAATGGCAACGTCGCTAACAATGAGCAGCTTATGATAGGTCGGAACTTCCACTACCGTAACGTGGCTCAAAGTAGCCTTGGGTGGCATAAGACCTTTCTCTTTGTCGAGAATTGCACGCATGTATTTGTCGGTCGAAACCAGCCCTTTCATTAATACATCTGCTTCGCCCAAATTAATCAATTCCACAGCTTTTCGAGCGGCTTTGATTTCGTCTGCTTCCAGAACAATTTTAAATTTATTCACGTCGATGCCTTCCTTTTCGCATATCTGGCGTATGGTTGCTTCGTCGCCCACCAGAATGGGGTCGATAATGCCCAAATCGGTTGCAGCCGAAACGGCCTCGATGGTGTGTGCGTCGTTGGCAAATGCTGCCACAAGACGTTTTTTTGTTTTGCCCTGAAGGGCCGAAATCATTTGATCTAGTTTATTGATGCTCATTGTTCCTCCGGTGAAATTAATTTTTGGGCTAAATTATAAAAAATCTCCGATAATGTGATGAGAAAATTGCAAAAATGCCATGATATTATATTGAGTTTGAAACAATCGAATTTTTCTATCTGCAATACTTGAAGTGCAATTTCAATTCGGAGGTTTATTTACTCCATCATTGCCAACAATTCATGCAATCAATAAACTTTCTTTATAGCTTCATTTAAATACAATTGTTCAAGTTGAATGATTTTCTAATGGGATTTAGCATTGGGTATTGTGGATGATGGAAAGGAATATTTTTATTCATTAGAAAATTCGTACAAAAATATATTTGAGAAATTTCTAATAAATATGTATTTTTGCCCCATGATTCCCCCAACCCCAGCTCAACGCCGTAATACCATCTG
>DYON01000078.1:0-6281 GCA_020720525.1 Acetofilamentum sp. | reverse complement strand
TGTATTTTTGCCCCATGATTCCCCCAACCCCAGCTCAACGCCGTAATACCATCTGCGTCCTTAAAGCCGAACACTCGAAGCAGCTTAAAATCGAAAAGGCTTTGGCGTTTGCTAACCGCCCTCCATGCCCGTATTGCGCTCAAAAGCATGTGTATTCAGTAGGTGTAAAATCACAAATAAAGCATTATCGATGCAGCAAGTGCCGCAAATCGTTCTCTGCCCGAACCGGCACCAGCGAGTATTGGATACATAAGAAAGAATCCTTTCGCCATTATATGACCGATATGCTCTCTAATGGACACAAAACGCTAAAGCAAATGTGTTCTGAGTACAATATTTCGTCTTTAACTGCTTTCGATTGGCGACACAAAGTTCTTGCTTCGCTCAATTGTAACCAGGAAAATTTCAATGGCTTGATTGAACTTAGAAATTCAATTTTTAAACTTAGTTGGAAGGGTAGTCGAAAATCGGTGAATGACTTCGAGTTGTCGAATGTACATATCATTGTCTCTGCCGACCACAACAAAAATACTGCGCTTTCGATGGTTCGAATTGGAAACCTGAAAACTTCCGACTTAGAAGCTCATCTCAATTTCAACTTTGGCGAAAACCCTGTGGTAGTTGGCCGTTATCAAATATCATTTCACGATTTTAGTAAAAAAAGAAACCTTGGAGCTACGTTTTTTTCTAAAACCAACAACCCTCACGAACTCGACGACAAAATGTCGGAAGAAATCGAGAATGATTTGCGATTTCTGGTGCAAAACAAAGCGCATGGTGTGTCAACCAAATATCTCAACAATTATATTCAGTGGCTTTTGTTTGTGAAATCGAAAAAATCCATTACCATGCATGGAGCTCACCCTGCTTGGTTCAACTTCACTGGGACAGAACACAGTTTTAAACAGTTTTTTAACTGTTTTTCCGACATGCCTTATTTTAGAACATCATTCCGCATTTGGAAAAAGTCCACTGAAACAATTGCTTCAAGCTCAATTAAAAATCGACTAACAATTTCAAGTTGAGTTGTCTGCTGGTGAGGTAGTTAGGCACTGCATACCTACGGGCTGTAACATCGGTAACCCAAATATACGAAACAGTATTGTTGATGTTCAAAAGATTGAAAATCTCCAAACTTAGCCATGCATTGCGAATAAATTTTAAATTTTTTCGAGCTTTTTGGCTTTCCTCACTGCTTTTGCGATTTACATAGCCAATCAATTGTTTCGAAAAACCAATATCAACTCTTCGGTATGGCGGCATTCGCAGTGTTTGCTTGTATTTGTCTGAATTTGGGGGTCCAAAGGGTAAACCTGTTCCAAATACTAGGCTCATGTGCATTTTGTAGCTCGGATTTTGTGGCAGATAATCCTGAAAAAACAAACTCACATTCACACGCTGATCGGCAGGACGGGGAATATAGCCTGGCTCGAAACGGGTACTATCAACTGCCACATTGTTGATTGTATAACCTGAAATAATCTCTTCTCCTTCGCTATTGTAGTATTTGTAATAATAGTCGCTTTCGATGTCTTCGCGTGTTTGCATGATGCTGATGCTTACCCACGATTCGGCATCGGCAACAAACTGACCATTCATTTTGAAGTCGATTCCTGTGGCATAACCATGCGAGGTATATTGTGGTAAATAACGAATCCGCACATTATCAACTACATATGGAATCATTTGGTCGAGCACTTTGTAATAAATCTCGCCCACAACCCTGAATGGTCGTTTCCACAACGAATCGGTGTGTTCGAAACCAGCCACAAAATGAATAGATCGTTGTGCTTTTACGTCGGTATGCAAATTCCCATCCATATCGCGCAATTCGCGATAAAATGGTGGTTGCTGATAATAGCCCGATGCCAAACGAAACATATAATGTCGCGCCCAGTTGGGTGTCATACTGATGGCTGCACGAGGACTTACAACGAGTTGATTGTTTACATCCCAATACGATGCACGAACACCGCCAATAAGATTGTAGCGCACACTGTCGCGTCGCCATTCTTTGCCGCCTTGCAAGTAGCCCGAATAGCGCATCGAGGTTAAACTAAGCGAGCTGATAAGCAAATCGGAAATTTCAAGATTCTGATAATTTTGTTGGACTGGATCGACATATCCAACCGAATCGGGTGGGTGGGGTAGCGAAAAACCCGATGAATCGATATAGCTCCATTGCCAAATATGGTCGTTGATGTTTTCAAATTGTGCTTTAGCTCCCCATTGGAAATAATAGTTTTGCTTCGAGTATAAGCCTTTGTGCTCGGCCGATAGCACTTGAACATCGAGGTAGTTGCGTGCATGATCGAGAAATGTTCCAACACCTAGGTTTTCCGCCACTTCGCCAAATCCTTCGCTTCCCATATCGCTTTCTAAAAGTCCAATCCAATATTGACCCTGTATGTCGTAGGTTTCGTCTTCGAGCGACGAATATGCCGACACAATATATTTCAGCAACAAATTGCTATCTGACCTATGCATATAGCGTATTCCTCCCAAAAAAGTGGTGAAACGGTCTCTTTCTTGACCATCGAAGTAAATTGTCAGACGCATTGCCTGATTGATAGTGCCATAAGTGGTTTCGCGTGTTTCGGGTATCAGGGTATAGCGATTCGAGCTTATATAACCCAAAAAGCTAATTTCGGATGTTTCGTTCAGTTTCCATGTAATGTAGTTCTGCCAATCGAGAAATGAAGGACTGTAATCGCCTTTGGTTTCGAGTGCATTCAATACATATTGGTTGGTTTTGTAGCGAAAACCCGACATATATGTCATCAATCCGTTTTTACCCATTCCTTCAATGTGGAATGCCGCTCCAAGCAAACTGGCATAAGCATCGCCACGTAACGAATCGGGTCGTTTGTATTGAACGTCGAGCACCGACGACATTTTATCGCCATAGCGAGCTTCGAATCCGCCCGACGAAAAAGAAACCGAATTCACGAGGCTCGAATTGAGAAAACTCAAGCCTTCCTGTTGTCCGCTGCGAACCAAAAATGGTCTATAAATTTCTATATCGTTGGCATACACCAAGTTTTCGTCGAAATTGCCGCCTCGAACCGAATAGGTCGAAGAAAGCTCGTTCCCCGACGAAACCCCAAGCCCAATTAGTTTTACCAATGTTTCGAGTCCTCCATAAGTTGGCAGTAGTTGCGAGCTTTTAGGGTCGAGACGTATCATCCCTCCAGCCATTTCGTAATGGTCGCGAACTTCAAATACATCTAATATGAAAAATTTGTCGGTAAGTTTTTTATCTATTTGATAGCGTTGACCAGCTGCAAGGTTAACGGTATCGTATTGAATTTGGTAGCTCAGAATCGAAAATGCTACAATTATCTCTTTCCCCGATGGAATGGTGAGTTCGTAGTTGCCAGCCGAATTGGTGGAAGTGCCTCCCGAGCGACCCATGATTGAAATATTGACAAACTCGAGGGGTTGATTTCGATCGTTGGTAATTCTTCCAAATACAACAGCATCGGTTTGGGATGCTGCATCGAAACCGGCAAGCAGAACAACTACTAAAACTAAAAGAAGTGGTTTTTTATTCCAAAGGGTCATTGTAGTAATACTCCGTTTCGCTTTTTTGTTTTTTAAAATCGCCATTGCGCCAAGCCTTTAGAAATTTCGACCAAGCAAGTGGATTTAGCAAGTTGTTGGGAGGTAGTTGTCCAGCATAATATAGCCGACTGGTAGTTTTTTCAATATAATTGCGATAGTTCATGCTTCCATCCATGGGCATATAAGAGGCGCGCTCGCGAAGTTCGGCCAATGCAAGATTTTTTAATGCTCGATCGTAATCGTCGTCGGGTGGCGAAGTGTTTACAAATGCTTGTTTGAATTGGTCGGGCGTTGGCCAAGGATAGATGACCGTTTCCGACAGCCATACAGTGTCGCGGTGCATCATTTGAATGAGCGAATAGCGTGTTCCTCTTAATGAATCGGGTATTTTATAAAACGATTTTTTATAACCAACCGAAGAAAATTCAATGATATCGCCTTTTTCGGCCACAAACGAAAAAAATCCAAAAAAATCGGACACTGTTCCTCTGCGTGAGCTTTTTATGATGATATGTGTGAATGCTAGTGGGCGCAAACTATCGGCCGAAACGACTACACCGCTAAATTGAACCAAATTGCCAGCATCTTCGTTGGTGGGTTGTGCCAGCAACGACGGTGCAAAAAGCAGGAGCGATATGATTGTCAAAATAATTAAACGCATTGTTTCAAGGCTTAATAACGCAAGTGCTTTCAGTTTAGTATAAAATAAAAAAAGCTGCCTGAAAGCAGCTTCAAATATACGAATGAATTCGTAACTATTTTATAAAACCGTTGGCAATGAGTTCTTTCATCACTGCTGTAATGCCTTTTTTATTGATGGTACGCAAAGCCGAAGTGGAAAGCTTCAGGGTTATCCATTGATTTTCTTCTGGTAGAAAAAATTTCTTCTCCTGGATATTGGGATAAAACCTGCGTTTTGTCTTAATATTTGAGTGGGAAACATGATTTCCAGACATTCTCTTCTTTCCTGTAAGTTGACATACACGTGCCATAGTGGTATTTTTTGGGACTGCAAAAGTCTGAATAAAATTTGAATTGACCAAATAAATTTGGATTTATTTTGCGGAAATTGTATCCGAAACTAAAGAATCGGCTTGCTGTGTGCGATTCATGAACTCTTCAACCAAATCTTCGGGCGATTTTCCCAAATTTTCGAGCGAAAAAGAAACCTGTGTTGCCAATTCGTGATTCGGATATCGCTTCATGAAGTCTTCGTAGGTTTTTCGTGCTGCCGAAAGATCTTTCAAATAACTTTCCTGAATAAAACCTTTGAAAAATATGGCATCGGCGAGGTAAAGGTAATCGGGATAACGTTTTACCAATGTGTCGATGTGATTCAATGCTTCGTTGGGCATATCGATGGCAAGTGCCAATTCGGCTGCTTTGTGCAAAAAATTGGGCGACAACGAATCGTCGGGATATTCGTCGGCAAATTTCAGATAGTCCTGTCGCAACGATTCCGATGTCTTTTTGTCGGCTACATCTTCGTACGATTTCATAACAATCTTCTCTTTTTCCTTGATTTCGTCGAGAAGCTTTTGTTTGCCACCCGAACAACCAACCAAAACCAATACTATTAATATAATGGATAGCTTTTTCATAATTATCGTTTGTTTTTGACGGGGAAAATCATTTTGTAATCTACATCAACTTTACCTTTGGTGATATCGTTGAGTTTGCCTTTGAGCAGCAATTTGCGCATGGGCGACAAGCGGTCGGTAAATACAACTCCTTCAAGATGGTCGTATTCGTGCTGAATAATGCGCGCAACAATGCCACTAAACGTTTTAGTTTGCTCTTTCCAGTTGGCATCGGTGTAGCGAATCTTCAATATTGGTTTGCGCAAAACGTCTTCGTGAATTCCAGGAATGCTTAAACAACCTTCGTTGTAGTACCATTCTTCGCCGCTTTCTTCCAAAATTTCGGGATTAATAAACAAGCCCTTTACTCCATCGGCTTCGGGATATTTTTCTTTGAAAGGATTGGCGTCGATTACAAACATGCGTATGTTGCGATTCACCTGAGGGGCTGCTAGCCCAACACCGTCGGCAACATACATGGTTTCGGTGAGATCGGCAATAAATTTTTCTAAATTGGGATAATCTGGTCCAATTTCGACCGATTTTTTGCGAAGTGTGGGGTGTCCGTATGCTACAACTGGCAACAACATAATTACTTATTTTGCGTAGTTCATATAATCCTGAAGAATAATTGCCGCACTCACTTTGTCGATGTTTCCCTTGTTTTTGCGATCCGATTTTTTTGAACCCGAATCTATCATAGCTCGCATTGCAAGCATCGAGGTGAAACGTTCGTCGTATCGATCAATTTTAACTGCTGGCAATTTCTTTTTCAGATGGTTGATAAATGGTTGAATCTGCCGTTCGGTGTCCGATGCTGTGCCGTCCATTTGCATGGGCTTGCCGAAAACGATAATATCTACTGCGTTTTTGATGCAGTAAGCCAAAATATATTCGGTTAGATTGTGGGTTGGCACAGCTTCGAGAGGCGATGCTATCATTCGAAGCTCGTCGGTTACTGCAATTCCGCAGCGTTTCAATCCGTAGTCGATGGCCATTATTCTTCCCATACCAGCTGCAAAGATACAAAGTTTTGCCAGATTTCTTTCTACCAATACTTGGATGCTGAACCAAAGCTTTACACAGCCCAATCTTTTAGCATCAACTGCATGGCGATCTGAAAGCATTGGATGTTTG
>DYON01000077.1 GCA_020720525.1 Acetofilamentum sp. | reverse complement strand
TTGAGGTTCATTTCCAATGCTTTTTCTAAAACATAACGTGTTTGGGGCATTGGGCCTTCGAATGCATCTACAACCAACAAAACGCCATCGGCCATGTTAAGCACGCGCTCAACTTCGCCGCCAAAATCGGCATGGCCCGGTGTGTCGATGATATTAATTTTGAAGCCTTTGTAACGAACCGAAACGTTCTTGGCCAAAATGGTAATGCCGCGTTCGCGCTCGAGATCGTTGCTATCGAGAATGAGGTCGCCCATGTTCTGATTGTCGCGAAATAATTTCACCTGATGCAGGATACGGTCAACCAGAG
This sequence comes from Acetofilamentum sp., assembly GCA_020720525.1. Lineage (GTDB taxonomy): Bacteria > Bacteroidota > Bacteroidia > Bacteroidales > DTU049 > GWF2-43-63. Next base: position 10,094 of record DYON01000077.1, on the reverse strand, counting down.
TGGTTTTCCCGTGATCGACATGCGCTATAATCGCAATATTTCTAACTTTCACAGTGTCTGACATACAGTCCTTTAAAATAAAGTGCAAAGGTACTATTTAATTTTGGAGCAATGAGGGCTCAACATTAAAATAGTGAAATGTAGTTGTTAGGCTTTTATCAAATATTCATTATTTGATGATTCAGTTGTCAAGCAATCAGCTTTTAGAAGTAGTAAATCTATTTCAACTTTCCAACAGCATTGCGAATGTCGCTACCAGTGGTCGATTGAAAAATGTCGAGACCAAAAAAGCTGGTTGCAGCCAGAATATGATCGAAAATATCGGCAACAACCAATTCGTATTGCACCCATTCGCGATCGAATGCAAAAGCATATACTTCGATGGGGATGCCATTGTCGGCTGGCGCAAGTTGGCGCACCATGCAGGTAAGCTCTTTGTTTATTTTGGGATGATGATTGAGATAGGAGGTTAAATAGGCACGGTAAACTCCAATATTGGTTTGCTGACGAAAATTGACGGCTGTATCGGCGTTGGCATCTAACGATTTGTTGTACTCTTCAACTTCTTTCTGTTTTTCACTGATGTATTCTGCAATAAGACTGATTTTTGAAAATGAGTTCAATTCTTCGTCAGAAAGAAAATGAATACTGTTAACGTCTATATTGACTGCTCGTTTTAGCCTCCGACCTTCGCTAGCCTGCATTCCGCGCCAGTTTTGAAAGGCATCCGACACAAAGGCGTAGGTAGGAACATATACAAAAGTATTGTCGAAATTTTGCACTTTCACGCTCGATAAGGTGATTTCGATTACCGAACCATCAGCTTTGTATTTTTCAACCGTTATCCAATCGCCAGGACGAACCATATCGTTCGACGAAAGCTGCACCGAAGCAACAAAACCCAATATTGTGTCTTTAAAAACCAACAGCAAAACAGCTGTCATTGCTCCCAATCCACCCAGCAAATATCCGGGCGACTGATTGATAATGATTGAGAGAATGAAAACGCCAGCAAACAAACCAGTCAAGATTTTTACAATCTGCAAATATCCTTTAATGGGTTTGTATTTGCTGATATCGATTTTCTGATATGCTCTATAAAAACTATCGAGCAATGCATAGCTAGCAGTTAGGGCAAAAAAGGTCAACAGAATTTCACAAATATCTTTCACTATCCCAACCCAACCTAAGTTGAATGGAATTGCATAAGGAACAAGTTTGTGAATTAATACCAAAGGAATAATGAAGCCTAAACGACGCAAAAACTTTTTGTCAACGAAAATGTCGTCGAATTTGCCAGGTGTTTTTCGAATGATAACTTTTAATATCCGAAAAAGAATGATTTTGTTGATGTAGTAAGCTGCCAGAGCAATAATAGCTAAAGCAATCAGCAAAACAATATTGGTAAGCTGCCAAGCCGGAATCCAACCTGGGCAAAGCCCTAATACATGCTGATAGGCCCAATCGTATATTTGTGAAAAATGAACCATTATTTATCCTCCAAAAACATTGGATCCCATGGTGGAAGCATGATAGCTTTCATTTTTAAAATATCAAGAATTTTCGCCGCGACATATTTTTTGTCAATTACAATGCGAAACATGTATTCGTCGAACCATTTATCGGTCATTATGAGGTGGCCTCCATCGAATCCGGTGCTTCCCCAGCTGTTTTCGATCAACCATTTCACGGGTTTGTCGTCGCTGTCGGTATCAACAGCAACAAGTGTCATTCCATGTGTGCTTCCACTTTCGAAAGTTTGAATTCGCTCTTTTTTGGTCATGGTGAATTTTATTCCATAAACGCTTTCGTAGTCGAAATTGTTGGCATCGAGGGTGCTCGAAGATTTATCGTATTGTTTGCCTACATCGCACGAAAAATACATGGCATCGCCACCTTTAATGCTTGCTATTGCCATTGGTTTTATGTCGGCTGCAGGAATATTGATGTATTTCCAGTTGACACCTTCTTGTGTGTTGCGGTCGAATTCAATTTCGTAAAGCTTGTAATACTCGCGCGATGGATCGTCCATAAACATGATATAGTCGCTTGTGTTGATGCTCAGCACTTCTTTGCGAAACGAAAGGGGAGTGTAATCTATGTATTCGCCTGCTGTTTTGCTTTTGTCGATAAAACGATAACGAAATGTTGTGGGCGGTTCTCCCAGATTGTAAACCAAAATTTTATAAACATCGGTGAGCATTTTCACTTTGAGTTGCTGCAATTCGTTGGACGATTTTTTGTCGGTAAAAGCTTTGCGCAATTCAAGTGCATCTTGACGAAGAAGGGTTGTAAGAACCGAAGCCATATAGCGAGTATTGTTGCTGCTGTTGGTTTCGGGCATCACTTCGGCTGGAACAAGTCCGTATTTATCGACCAGATTCACAAATCCGCCCCATACTCCACCATCGCCAATTGCATTTTTGAGCAACCAGTCAACTTTTCTGTCGTCGAGTGTTTTGTCGGCAGTTTCAATAATGCCTTGCAGAAAAAGATTTGCTTTTTCGAGCTGGTCGTAGAAAAAAAGGAAATTCTGAGAAAATTCGAAGTCGCTTAGATTGTGTTTCTCAATTACTTTGGGGCGAAATACATTCAAACTGGCAAATAACCAGCAACGCCCCGAGCTTTTTTGATCGGTGATGCCAGCCGATTTTACACGATATTTAAAATATGCATCGGGTTTTACCGTATTCGAAGCATTGGTGGTCATGCTTTTAAAATCGGTAGTTAACAGAGTGTTGATGACAGCTTTGTCCGGATTGGAAGCTTTGTAGCTGGTCTGAATTTTATTAAGCACTTCCAGCGTTATGGTTTGCGAAAATAGCAAAAATGGCAAGGCCAAAATAGCAATAGATACCAGAATTTTCTTCATCGAGTTGAGGTTTTGCTGCGAAGATAGAAAGAATTTTTGTTTTTGGAAAATTGTAGCAGTGAATGAATATAACGATGAGGCGTTATTGCGATGATGAGATGAGGCGAATAGACAGTGAGGCGTGGTGGCGATGAGTCGTGATTTGTCGATAATGCGTATTTTTGCTTTCTGTTAAAACAAAAGTAATATGCTTATTAATAAACACAGAGAGCTTGAAGTATATAAGCTTGCATTCGCAGCTGCACTGGAAATTTTTGAATTATCTGGCACATTCCCGAAAGAAGAAAAATACTCATTAACTGATCAAATTAGAAGAAGCTCTCGTTCTGTCTGTGCAAATATTGCAGAGGCTTTTAGAAAAAGGAAATACGAGAAACATTTTATATCGAAACTCACTGACTCTGAAGCCGAAGCTGCTGAAACTCAAACCTGGATTGAGTTTGCCTTTGTGCATAACTATATTTCTGAAGATGTCTTTTTAAAACTGGACGATCAATTTGAGCATATTATTTCAATGTTAGTACGGATGCAAAACAGCTCAAAAAGCTGGGCTTTATGACTACGCCTCATCGCATAATCGTATCTACGCTTCATCGCCCCATCGCATCATCGCCTCATCGCATCCACGCCTCATCGCATCACTAATAATAGGGAAATACAATGCCTTATGAATACAAAGAAGTAAACAACAAAGATTTATTTGTAAAAGAATGATTGAAAACATCAGATTTAACCTTCGCTTTAAATCACTTAATCCGGGAAAAGTCATTAGAATAATGACGAGTGCCTTGAGCATCAATTTGTCACCCGGATTAATCCCGACAAGCACACTTACTGTTTTGTAAGAAAAAGATATCAACAATAAGTTTAGTATGTGCTTCGTCGGCACGAAGTGCAAATTCGGCTATTGACGAATTTGGGTTCAACATAAATGCGTAACTTTGCGTCAAACAAAGAAAAATGCGTAATATATTTTTGATATTTTCAGTTTTAGCACTGTCTTTTTCTGCAACCGCACAACAAGTAAAGCCCAAAAATATCATCGTTTTTATTGCTGATGGTGGCGGATACAACCAAATGATGTGTACCGACTACTATCTTTACGGCAAATACCCTGCATCGCCGCTTTCGAAATTTCCGGTTCAGCTTTCTATGAGCACCTACAATGGCTCTTTGGTTCGATACGGAGCAACTTGCTACGATAGTCGAGCATTTTGGACCAATTTCAACTATGCTATGGCTGGTTTCACCGAATCGGCAGCATCGGGTACAGCCTTGGGCACTGGTGTGAAAACACACAACGATCAGATTGGTCTCGACTTGAATGGTCAACCTATCAGCAATTTGGTTCAAGTAGCGCGAGCCAAAGGCAAAAAAACTGGTTTGGTCACCACAGTGCCATTTAGCCACGCAACTCCAGCTGGTTTTGGCGCTCACACACTCACTCGCCGCGATATGACCATCATTGCCCGTCAGATGCTTTTCTCGGGCGAGCTCGATGTTTTAGCTGGAGCAGGCAACCCATGGTTCGACAACGCAGGAAACAGAATTCAAAAAGGTGTGTTTAAAAGTATCGACTCTGTTTCTTACCAATACCTGTTGCACAATCGCACCAGTCAGTGGTTTTTTACCGAAAGTCGCGACGAAATTCAGAAAATTGCAACAGGTGCTTCTTCGCCCAAAAAGTTCTTTTATCTTGCTCCAGTTGCTCAAACTCTTTCGCAGATGCGCCCCGACTCGTCGGTAGCACCATTCGATATTCCTATAAATTCGTCTTTATCAACTCTTGCCGAAATGTCGATTGCCGCAGTGAATGTACTCGACAACGATACCAGTGGCTTTTTCCTGATGGTTGAAGGTGGCGCAATCGATTGGGCAAACCACGAAAACGAGCTCCCAAGGCTCATCGAAGAGTATGCTGGCTTCTACAATGCCATCGATTCGGTGATTGAATTTCTTGCAAAAACGGGGCAGCTCAACCAAACATTGATTGTGGTTACTAGCGACCACGAGTGCGGCTACCTGTGGGGTCCCGAATTGGATGGCAACAAATTTACCGAACCAGTAAACAATGGAAAAGGCAAAATGCCGTCGGCTGTATATTACAGCGACAACCATTCGAATGCATTGATTCCTTTTTTTGCAATGGGACCGTCGTCCGAAATTTTTTACAGCTATGCCGACGAAACCGACAGTGCTCGTGGAGCCTATCTTACCAATTCGGAAGTAGCACAGTCCGTAAAAATGCTCTGGGGCAATACAGCTTATGTTTTCGAGGCAGATCCTCTCAACAACGAAAGCCCAGTTTTAAGCATAGCTCTGCCATGCCAGCAGGCAAAAGTGCAATGGTACGCCAACGGAAAAGCCATTGAAGGCGAAACCAATATGCAATTTTTAGTGAGAACTATCGTTTATTCTCCCGAAACGCAATTCAAATGCGAAGTAACTTGTGGAAGCACGATCTTTGTTTCGCCCAATTATTCGTATCGCTATGAATAATGTGTGCAAAATTGATACTTTTGCCTTCCAATCGAAAAGCATTTTGCCGAAAAAATCGAGTATGATAAAAAGAATTGTTTCATTTTTTGCATTGGCGGTGTTTTTTGCATTAGCGTCGAATGCACAGGGCTACTTTGAAGGAACTGGTTTGAAAAATTATTTTTTCACCGGCGGTGGTGCTGGATTGCAATTTGGAACTGAAACCAATATTGAGGTGGCTCCAGTTTTTGGCTATCATTTGAGCAATGCTTTTAGCGTTGGAATTGGCGGCACATATCAATTTTACAAATCGCGCTACTATGGCGATCAATTCGACATATTTGGCGGTCGAATTTTTCTGCGTGCGCAGCCTTTGAGGCTTTTCTTTGTTCACTTCGAATACGAAATGCTTACTTATAAAACCAATATATTCAGTGCTACCGGCGAATACGAGAACGTAATTAGCGAAAATTTGCTTGGCGGAATCGGTTACCGCGAGTACATATCGGATCGTTTTAGCACTTATATTATGCTGATGTACAACTTTAATATGAATATTTATACACCATATTCAAACCCTGTATTCCGCTTTGGTATTGAATATGCGTTTCCAGCAAAAAAACAATAATCTGAATTAATTCAATTGCCGATTGGAGTTGATTCCATCTGTGAACCGAGGCAACGAAGTGGCTGATATCTTGAGCACCGCTGAAATTTTATATCTGCGAATAAAATTGACAGAATTTCTCGGAAATTTGTAATTTTCTGTGTCAGCTCATAAATCGTTGACTGTCTCGAACCGACCGTAAACTGACACAAAGTTGCCTTTCGCCAAAAAATTTATATTTTTACACATTCGTATTGTGAAAAATCGAATGCATGGCATCTTAGGGAGCAAATTATTCAATCATGAAAACACAAATTTTAACTTTTGCCGTATTGCTCGCTCTGAGCTTTGCCTCCATGTCGCCTGTTTTTTCACAGTCGGGAGGCACTATTAAAGGAACAATCGTTGATGTCGAAACTGGCGTGCCAATCCCTTTTGCCAATGTGTATGTTAAGTATGGAGATAATCTAATTGGAGGAACCACCGATTTCGATGGAAACTTCACTATCAAGCCAGTTCCATCGGGGACTTACGTTGTTTACATTAGCTGCGTCAATTATGGAGAACTTCAAATTACAGATGTCGTTGTTGTCCAAGATAAAATCACTTTTGTAGATAATGCTGAAATGACTGCTGGGATTTTTATTGATCCAAAAGTAGTAATTACAGCTTCTAAAATCATTGATAAAGATATCCCTGAATTAAAAATTATCACCAAAGATCAGATTGATGCAATACCAGGTCATGGCAACATCAACAATCTGATTGCTGTTACAACCAGCGATGTTCAAGTAAGCGACGACAACAGCGAAATATATTTCAGAGGATCGCGGTCGGGCGATGCTTTGTATATTATCGATGGTGCTAGAATGATTAATCCTGAGTCGATGTGCCCGTCGGTAGCCATTGGCAGTGTTCAGGTTTACACAGGTGGAGTGCCAGCTAAATATGGCGATTTCACAGGTGGAGTGATTGTAATTGAGACACAAAGTTATTTCGAGTGGTTGGCCGCCAAAGAATCGGAGCGGCTCCGCAACGGAGGTTTTTAAATAATTAATCGCGTATGCAATTCCTGTTGAGCAGAGGAAGCAAGAGTCAGTCGGACGAAGAGATTATCGCACGTTTCAACGAAAGCGGGAATCCTTCCTACATTGGCATATTGTTCGATCGATACGCAAAACTGGTCATGGGGGTTTGTCTGAAATATCTGAAAGACGAAGACGATGCAGCCGATACCACCATGACCATTTTTAAAAAATTGCTGGAGACACTGAGCAACTACGACATTCGATTTTTCAAAAGCTGGCTCTATACCTACGCGAAAAACGAATGTTTGATGAAGCTTCGCAAAGCAAAACCAGTAATTTTTTCAATTGATAAAGTGGCATTTGCACTTGCAGGCGAAGAAGACGACGAAGACAGAATTGACCTCCCTATTGAGCAGTTGAACGCAGCAATTGGGAGTTTAAAAGAAGACCAGCGAGTATGTATCGAGATGTTTTATCTAAGCAGTTTATCGTACAACGACATAAGCGACAAAACAGGATACAGCTGGAAAGAGATTAAGAGCCACATACAAAACGGGAAACGGAATTTACGAAACATGTTAACGAGCACGGGAAATGAAAAATAAACACATCATATCGACACCTGAAACCGACGACGATCCTTTTCTGAGAGATGCTCAGGAAGGCTGGTCGCAGTTTCCGCATGCCGGCTCGCGATGGTGGAAAAAGCGTTTATCGTTCAGCTTTTTCCTTTTCGGAAAATCGTGGGCTTGGATGCCTGCTGCAGGCAAATTGGCCGTTGGCACATTTGCTTCGGTTGCAATTATTACTGTTGCTGCTATTACAATTCCTTTTAGCAACAACAAAACCACCGAGCCGCAAATGGTTTCGCAATCGCAACAGCAATCGCAAACAACCAGCAACGAACTAAGCAAAAATGAGGTTCAAGAAGAGGGCAATGAAACAATAGACAAAAAAACTTCTGTAACGATGGAAGATATTGAAGGGGCACAAAAAACGAACTCCAGCACAGAGTTGTCAAGTGGCGAAAAGCAAGACGATATCATTTTTGCTTCGGCCGACGATGAAGATAAAAACTTTGATGTTCCAACTGGGAGTGCTAACAAGCCAACTCGTATTGAAACAAAGTGCACTACGATTGGCGATACAAAAGAAGGCAGCTACGAATCGGCTCTTCCATTTGTTTGGGTCGATCAATACCGCATTCTCGATTACGATGCTTTAGACACCAAACAAGAAGTGCCCAGTAAAAAAGAATTCGAAAAAGGATTAGATGCACGATTCAGCAACCATTCCGAAGAAGCTACGGTTGATGAATCGGTGGTTATCGACACCATTCCATACAAGACATTTGTTGAAGGAGCTATTGTAAAACTCAAATATGGCAATTACGACGAAGCTGAATACCAGTTTAAACAGCTTTTGGTTCAGTCGCCGAAAGACGAAAACGCTATTTTTTACTTGGGCTTGTGTGCTTTTAAAAAAGGCGATTATAGCAAAGCTCTGGTTTATTTCAGCCAAGCAATGAACTGCTCGTACAAAGCATTTTCTGCCGATGCACAATGGTATAGTGCTCGTTCTCTTCTTCTGAAAGGCGACAAAGAAAGTGCAAAGGTTTTGCTTAAGAAAATCGCCAAGGAAAAGGGTTTCTACTACCGCGATGCACGCGATCTTTTGAAAACAGAATTCGGTGAATAAACTGTTTTTAATATCGACCATTCTTCTACTTTATCTGCAAGTTGCAGGTCAAAATATCACGGGAATTGCTGTAAATATAAATGGAGATCCCATTAATGGAGCTCATGTGTCGTGCAAAGGAAAAAGTACTGGTGCTATTACAGATAATTCTGGAAGGTTCACTCTTTCCAATATCGGCAGCTGCGATATTATTGTGTTCAACCACGTCAACTATAAATCGAAAGAAGTTTCCATAAGCGAATTGAGAGTGAACAGCACAGTGGTTTTGCAAGATACTACCTACATCATGAATCCGGTTGATATCTATTCGAAACCTGTTATTGCTCTTCTTCCCGATACACCACTTTTTATAAGTGATTACGAAATAACCGATGGTCACATCTATCTCTGCGCTTTCAAGAACAGGCAACTGGGGAAACCATTTCTTCTTTTTACAGATATGAACGGAAAAATAGTTGATTCAGAGCCACTTCCCGAGACGGGAGAGCTTTACAAAGACCCCGACGAAGCAGTTTATCTATGTCAGAAAGATTATGCTTTTCAATTGATTCCCGAAAACGACAACTTGTTTATGTCGGAGCCTTTCGAATCGAGATATATTGTGAATGCGCGCGAGCACTGGACTCACTCCATGGGTGATAGCCTAATTCTGCGCTATTATTTTGCACGCAATCAGGGTCTTGGTTATTTCATTAGGCAATTGCCCAACGATTCGGCAATCGAATGGCTGGTGTATGTTGATGAAGAGGCAATCGACCGAATGAGCTGGGGAGGATTTTTCGACGGAAATGAATTCGACAAGCGTTTTGAAAGCCAAATAGTGTATAAACCCATTCAAGTGCCTGTCTTCTTCGAGGAAAACAGAGTTTTGGCTTTCAATTTTATAAGTGGAAACATCGAATTTCTCGATAGCAGCGGTGCATTGCAAAAAGAAGTGAATATGCAGTATGCCGATATGAGTAAAATTAAGCCCGAGATTTATTTCGACAGCTATACACGTAAGTATTATGGTCGCGAAATTCGCAGCGGACTCAATAGAATTGTGGAGATAGATGTTGAAACAGGAAAAGCGCTTGAATCGTTTAGTTTTAAAGGCTATCCATTTATCGAGAAGCTGAAAATATTCAACAACGTATTGTATTTTTTATACAAAGATTACTCTGGCGATGAATACAAACGTCTTTACAAAAGCCCACTCATTAAACAGGCAGTTGGGAATTGATTGTCTGATTTGCTGTTAAGTTTTACAAATGAAAAAGTTTTATTGGTGGTCTTAGATTCATGCGGTTTTATTTTATTTCATTTAAACAAAAACCCATTAACAGACTGTCATTCAGAGACCACCAGCAAAACGCATTTTGCAACCTAAAAACAAATGACAAACCCCAAAAGTCACCCTGAGTGAAAAAAT
>DYON01000414.1 GCA_020720525.1 Acetofilamentum sp. | reverse complement strand
TGTGTTGATTACGCTAAAAATCGTACGATTAAATATTACAAAGTATAAAATAAAAAAGCCCCAAATTCGGAAATGATTTGGGGTTTTTATATTCTTAAATCAATGTCGTTTAGGCGGCGGCTCTGCTTTGCTATAACCGACAGGCAGAGCCTGTCAGGATAAGTTCGACTTAGGCAGAGCCTAAGCCGAAACAAAATGCACTTTGTGTTGCTTTGTGCTTTCTTTGTGTATTTTACAAAACAGCTATTTTAGAATGGAGAAAATTACCACCGAGCATTAAAAAACATTTATTTTAATGAGGGATATTTTCGGAAACATTAACTATTTTTTTCCGAACCCAATTCCAAAACTTTCGCCGACAGCCAAAATTTTGGTTATAAAATTCGACATTGCGTTAAGCGATTGGTCGCCGTTGCCATCGGATTGAATAACCTTGAGCTCTTTAATTTCGGGCATTTCGGCAGCAATACGCGGTAATTCCGAAATTAATTCGCTGAACAGAGATTGATTGTTTTTCAGATTTTGAATCTCTAAACGGAATTTTTCGATTTCGGCATTTTCTTGTTCATACTTAATTTCGAGTGCCTGCTTTTCTTCTTCAATTTTTAATTTCAATTGATGTTCGGCAGTTTGTTTCTCGAGAACAGCCAACAAATGTAATTTTTCAAGTTGATTTTTGTTGTTTTCGTCCAAAATTTTCAATTCTGCTTCTTTTATTGCCACAAGAGCTTGTTGTTCAATTTGATGCTTTCTTAAATCAGCTTTTCCTGTTTCGAGTTGTGTTTCGATAGCGATATTTTCGATTTCGCGACGCATTCGTATTTCATTTTCTTTGGCACTGATTCGGTCGAGCGATTCTTGCTCGTTGAGTGTCGTTTGTTCTGAAAGATTTGTATTTGTCCGAATATTTTCTTGTTCGAGGGCAAATCGAATGGCTTCCTCGTGAATCTTCACTTCATTAATTTCCGTTGCTTTTTTTTGCCTCAGGGTTTCTATTTCCAAATCGGTTTTCGATTGCCCGGTTTCAATCAACAAGCGTGTTTGAAGCTCTTTTTGCTTGATTTCGTTTTCGGTATCGAGCGAACTGATACGCGATTTCTTTTTCATTTCGTTGCGGAACGGACTTTGCAAATCGGTCCACAAAGTTTCCGAACTCACAATTGCCTCACGAATTTGAACGGTTGTTATTTTAATACCAAGTCCTTCGTCCGCCCCATCTTTGGCTGCTGCAACATGATTTCCTTCGGCAACATCTTTCAAACGTTCGGTCAATTCATTGATAATCGGGGCTTTATCCGTAAGAACTTCTTCTACGCTCATGGTAGCGATTTTGTCTTTTATTGCCGCTTCGGCTTGTTCTCTTAATTGGGCATTTACGATTCCGAGCGGGTCGCGAAGCTCCGAAAAATCGAGCTTTTTGTAAGCTTTTGCAAAATCATTAATTTGCCATTGCAGATATGCCAAAATATTGATTCCTTGTTTTTCTTTGGTAATACAATTAGCAACTATGCCTATTGTTTGCATAGCAGCCGGAACAACCATAAAAGCATCTTTATTCGGATTGTAACTAAACGAAACGCCAAGTCCGATTGTTAAAGGTTCTTTACGCCCGATTCGTGTGTGTATCACATAAGCATTGGGGGGAACGATAACCCGTTTCCAAATTCCGAAACCGGTAATTCGAACTTTTATTGGCTCTTTCTCCAATTGCAATTCTTCCGATGATTTAATATCAACAATATTCAACTTCCGTGTTTTTTTAGGAACTTGTGGCTGTAGAATTCCGGAAGGCATACCGCTTGATGTTTTTGCTGCCACATTATACGAAGGACTGTCTTGCATTAT
>DYON01000413.1 GCA_020720525.1 Acetofilamentum sp. | reverse complement strand
CATGCCCTTATCTTACCAACTTTCGCGCAACTCCTTGAAACTACTTAAGAGCCAATAAAGTTATTGGTCAGTAAAAGTGGCGTAATTGCAACAGGTAAGGGTTTTGGTAGGCTAAAACTGCCCAACAAAGCGTGCACCCGACGTGTGGGATTCTGCGGCTTTTTCAAGCATTTTTCTGGCTTTGGGCTTTTTCTACATCTCAGAGCGAATCCACGCCCGCCCACACGAAGGTAATGCAAACCGTTGAAACTGTCGAAAAAATCCCCTTTTCAAAAATTATTTTTGGAGGGGAGAGACATGCTAAAAAACATCTTGTTTTTTTTGTGTTCCGCACAACATTTTGGCAAAATTTGGGCTATTTTCCAACCTGTTGTGGGAGATTTTTTTTGAACATTTTTCGAACCAAGGTTTTTTCGACAGTCTCGTTAGGCGGTAGCGCCCTTACATTGAGGTTTATATGCCAAAAAGCAACAAAATGGATGTCGGCTCAAGAAAAGCAATTGGTATGGAAGAAAATTCTCTGCAAATTCTTATGAAAGAATATGACGCTTTGCGTGAAATGTATGCACAAGCAGAACGCAACGGGCAAACTATGTTCAATTATTACCTTACGTTGATGACTGCGACCTTCGGTGGCGTTGCTTTAGTTTTTCAGCCATCGTCTGGCATAGTAATGCAAAAAACATTAAGTGGGCTTCTTTTTATTTTCTTTGCGGTCATCGGCTCGCTTTATTTATCTTCGCTGTCTACAAATTCTGCCCATATGACAAGGTATGCGCGGGAAATAAATGAGATACGAAGGCTTTTGATTGAAAGGTTTAGCGTGCCTGTCCCTCCAATTTATTCAAAATTCATTTCAGAGAAAGATATAGAGAATAAGTCCAATCTCATGGTTTTGTTTTCACTATTTATCCCTGTAAATACATTCGAGTTATTTGTAGCAACGGTAAATAGTATTTCTTGGGCTGCCGCAATTTTTATTATTTACTTGGGCGCAGGAGTAGGTTCTCAGGTTGTTTCTCGTGGCGTTATGAGTTTTGTAATTACATATTTAATTTACAGCATTTATGCGCGGCTTATATATCAATTAACTATATCGCGGTTAAGCGTATCTATTGGGCATTAGTCATTGTGTGAAAATACAAAGTTATGAAAGCAAAAAAACGCCTACTCGGCGCTGGGGACTGACTGGAGGGCGTGCGGCATTTTCAAGCCCTTTTCTACGCCTCAGCATTTTTCCAGTCGGACGGCATTCCGCCGCCCGACCCAGCGTACTCCGTAGGGGTATAACGCAAACCGTTGGGCGTTTAGTAACTTGGCGAAAACATTGTTGTTTTTTTGGAGGTATATTTTGCGGACATCCCATCTTGCATATTTTGTACTTGGACTTGGAATTCTTATTATCGTTTTTTCGCTAACAATGGATCTGCTGGGAATTGGCAAGTCAGGGATTCAAGCGGCACAATTGTCTGCTATTTTAGTTGGAGTTGCAAGCGCATTTTTAGGTTGGGGATTACTGCTCAAATCGAAGGAAGAAGGTGCGGAAAGTCTGTTTCCTAACTGGAAAGTAATTATACAGACAGACAACACCTCTCCCCTGCCATGGATATTGGTCGGATTTTTGATTACATTTTTCGGACTATTCACAGTACCTAGTACAATGAATCCCGAAAATCGGTTTCATTATTTCAACCGTTTTTTACCCGAAATCGTCCCTATTGGGCGAGACTTGATGTTCAGTACAAACAACATCCTTGCGTGGCTGGTATCAGGCGCAAATCCCTACGAAATGCCTTACCATGTTTATCCACCTCTGTACACAGTGGTATTTGCACCACTGGTATTACTAA
>DYON01000412.1 GCA_020720525.1 Acetofilamentum sp. | reverse complement strand
GCGATGATAGCGATTGCCAACTGCTTTTGGACTTCAAATTTAATTAACATTTTTTGTAATTATTTACCTGCCTCCAAACATAGTGAAATATTGAATCATTGATTTACTACTGGAATCTATGCTGACTTAGTTGAAATCAAGTTAGCCTGACTGGAATTGTTAATAACTTCGTGGATATTTTTATTGTTAAAAATTTGAATATTAGCAAATTTCCTTATTTTCTTTGCAGGAAATATGAATCAGGATGCTTTCATATCACAGTTAATAGAAGAACTTGGTGCGCTTACCAAATGGTTCTCTGATCTCGAATTGAAATTCAAAGGAGTTGAAAACGAAAACCAAACACTACATGCCGAGATCCAATTGCTCAAAATAGAGAATGCTGAGTTGAAGGCCAGATTAAACAGCAACAGCCACAACAGCAGCAAGCCCCCTTCAAGTGATGGGTACTCAAAAAGGCCAGCTTTTGCAAAAACAAAAAAGGGAAAGCAGGGGGGCCAAAACGGGCATCGTGGACAGACGTTGCACCAGGTAGAAATGCCCAACACTATCGAAAATTATTTTCCTGGCATTTGTAGCTGTGGCCATTCGGTGATGGCCGAAAGTTGCAGTTTGCTTGAAAAACGCCAGGTATTTGATTTGCCCAAGCCCCGGCTCCAGGTTGCCGAACATAGGATATTCGGGGGGGTATGCCCCGGATGTGGCCAAATGCTTAGGGGAGAAGCTCCCGAGGGTGTGAATGCCCCTGTTCAATATGGCCATAATGCCAAAGCCCTTTCGGTGATGTTAAATTCGCATTACAAGCTCCCATTCAAGAAAATCCAGGCACTGTTCAACGATCTGTTTGGATATTCGATAAACGGATCTACAGTTTACTCGGCTGCCAGGCAATGCTACGAAAAGCTTGGGCCAAGCGAAGAAATCATCAAATCAAAAATAGCCGGAAGCAAAGTAGCCCATGCAGACGAAACAGGGTTCCGGGTCGAAGGAAAATTAGTATGGCTGCATACGGCTACCACCGTGCTTTTCACTTACTTTTTTGTGCACGAAAAACGGGGCATGGGAGCATTGGGCAGCAACAAATCAATATTAGACCGGTTTATGGGATGGCTTGTCCACGACTGCTGGGGCAGCTACTTTAAATTCGACATGCTCAAACATGCCCTGTGTTGCGCCCATATCTTAAGGGAGTTAGAAGCACTGATTGAAAACGGGCAAAGCAAATGGGCAAAAGCCTTTAAGTCATTTTTAATGAGGGTTTACCTTATGCCTTTTGAAGAAAGGGTGAAACGACGACAATACATTGAATCGAGGTATGCGGCTATTTGTAAAATGGGCATAAAATCGGAACCCGTTCCTATCAAAACAAAAGGACAAAAGGGAAGGTGTAAACGGACAAAAGGGCGCAACCTGGTCGAACGCCTTCAAAAAGAACAGCAGGCAGTACTTGCATTCGCTTTCAACGAAGAAGTGCCTTTTACAAACAACCTTGCAGAAAGAGATATAAGGCCGGTAAAAGTCAAACAAAAGATATCGAATGGCTTCCGTTCATTTGAAGGGGCAGAATTCTATGCAAGGATTGAAGGGTTTATTTCCACTGCGAGGAAGCACAACCGCAATGTTTTCAACGAGCTATGCAACAGTTTTGAAGGCCACAATTTCTTAACCGCTTAAACTACCTGGTAAATAATTACCAAAATTATATGCTAGCTGAGTAGTTACAAAAGGAAATTTTAGAATTATATAATGTTGCAAATGACAAAGAACTTAAATGGCATTTAGCGTTATTAATTCCACGCCTTCATTTAGACAATAAAGAGTTTGGTAACGCTTGGAATACATTGACCAATTG
>DYON01000411.1 GCA_020720525.1 Acetofilamentum sp. | reverse complement strand
TACATGTTAAACTCTCGAACTAGCTTGTTCAAATTCCTATTATCTAAAAACTAAATCTATATTAATAACATTATTTCGTATAAAAAAAGAATGTTACGTAAGTTTACTGAATTCACTAATTTCTACCATCCAAACAACGGAAACTTTTCCATCATCGCATGGACCTTCGCCTTGATCTGTTGCTTCATAGCAGTATCGTTGTGATGGCGAAATACGTCCAGCATAATCTCAGCGACGGCTGTACATTCCGCTTCACGCAATCCTCTCGTCGTCAACGCAGCGCTGCCAATTCTGATGCCAGAAGGTTTGAACGGATTTGTGTCCCCAGGAACCGTATTTTTGTTACACGAAATATCGCATTCTTCCAAAGACTTTTCTGCTATAGTTCCATCGATTCAAATACTTCTCATATCAAGAACTAACAAATGGTTATCGGTTCATCCTGTTGTCATAGTGACGCCAGCTTTTACAAAAACATGTTCAAATGCTTTGGTATTTTTGATAACCTGTTGTGCATAATCAGCAAAAGATGGCTCGAGTGCCTCGCGAAACGCGACAGCTTTGGCCATAATAACATGGTCAAGCGGTCCGCCCTGACAGCCTGGAATTATTGTTTTATCTATTTTTTGTGCAAGTTCCTCATTGTTGGTCATAATAATAGCTCCTCTTGGCCCTCTGAGGGTTTTGTGTGTAGTAGTCATGACGACATCACAAATACCGCAAGGGTTTTCAAACGCTTTCCCGGCTATCAAACCTGCAATATGTGAAATGTCGGCAACCAAATACGCTCCTACTTCATCAGCAATCGCTCTAAACTTTTTGTAGTCAAACTGTCTTGGATACGCAGTGTACCCACAAATTATCATCTTCGGTTTGTGTTCCAATGCAAGTTTTCTTACTTCGTCATAATCAATTCGTCCCTCAGGATTCGTACCATATTGGACAGAGTTATATATTTTTCCAGAAAAATTTACTTTATGGCCATGGGTCAAATGTCCACCAGACGACAATTTCATACCCATCACCGTATCGCCAGGATTGAGTAACGCAAAATAAATTGCCAAATTCGCTGAACTCCCAGAATGTGGCTGCACATTCACATATTGTACATCAAACAATTTCTTTGCTCTTTCGATTGCCAATGTCTCGATCATATCGACATATTGATTGCCACCATAATATCTTTTGCCCGGATATCCTTCAGAATATTTATTTGTCAAAATAGACCCCGTCGCCTCCAAAACAGCATTGCTGACATAATTTTCCGACGCAATAATTTCGACGCCATGAATTTGTCTGTGTTTTTCTTGCAAATACATTGTATACAATTCTGGATCTTGCTGCTCTACATGCGGTATATCAAACATTGGCAATTTTTTGTTACAAAATAAATCAGACAACACACCATAGCCAATAAAATTTCATTTGCAATAAATTTGCGACACATTTGATTTGACTAAAATTTTTACAAAAAAAATATTTCCAGACTCCAACGTACGTTCGCTACACATAGAAAGCTTCTTACACACAACAATGTATAAATAGTAATTGCTCACAAGTCTGTCATCCTCGCGCATGCGGGGATCCATACAACGAGTGAGAAACGTATATAGATTCCCATCCCGAGTAATCGGGATTTACAACTTTCGTGGGAATGACAAAGAATTGAAACTATAGAATTATTTTGTTTCTGTTGTATATTCAATCGACTACAGTTTTGCAGTATCAAGACAAAGACACAAACAAAACAAAAACACGGTATACAAGACCGGTCTCCTATAAACAAAAAAAAATCACAAAAAAACGGCTCTATTTGTAAGTCTGTTCAATAATTTTAATTTTGATTGGAAAATCTAGC
>DYON01000076.1 GCA_020720525.1 Acetofilamentum sp. | reverse complement strand
TGCTGTTATTAGGTCGGTCATCGATACAACTATCAAAAATTCAATGAGTGTTTTTGAGGCTTTAACAAATCTGGCTAATCAAAAACTTATTCCTGCTGAGTAGTAACGGATTTTCAATATATTTGCATGTTAATCGGAACATCATGAAAAAAGCACGTAAATTTTTTCTAATTGCATTGGCAGTAATAGTTATCGGCGTTGGCAGTGTGGCTGCATATTTCTATTTCAAAAAAAGCCCTATGCGGCCCATTTGGAACTACATTCCTCGCGATGCAGTATATATTATCGAAACCGATAATCTCACCAAAGGATGGTCGCAACTAGCCCAAAGCCGTATGTGGCAGCATCTTATCACCGATCCACTATTTGACGACATCAATGAAAGTGCTCTAACACTCGACTCGCTTATCAGAGGCGACGAAACAATAGACATGCTATTTACCGATCGATCACTCATGATCAGTTGCCATTTGCTTCCTAATCAGGATTTCGATTTTCTTTTTCTTGTCGATTTGAAACAAGCAGGGAAATTTGCGTTTATCAAAGACTATATTGGCGATATTGTAGGGCAGTTTGGATATGAGATGAACCGCGAAAAATTCGAAACGGAAGATATTTTAATTCTGAAAGACAATGCCACAGCCGAAACCTTCTATTTGTCGGTTATCGACAATGTATTTTTGGCATCGTACAACAAAGGTTTGGTACAAAACTCCATTTTGGCTGCAAAAACCCCAGATGTTTGGAAAAACGACCAAGCTTTTCAGACAGTTGTAAGCACAACTTCGGGCAAAAACCTTTTTCGGTTCTATGTGAACTACGAATTTATGGCTCCCTATATTGGCTACTATTTGTCGGACGAACAAGATTTGCTAGACGAGATGAAGCGAATTTTTCGATACAGTGCATTCAACATCGATATGGAAAATGAGCGCATGAGTTTTAATGGCTCTACTTTGCTCAACGACTCGTCGCACAGTTACATCGAAATGCTTAGCGGCATCGAACCCGGACCGCTACAAGCATACCGAATTATTCCCGACAATGCGGCCATGTATCTTTCTATCTCGTTTGCCGAATACATGGAATTATTTAACAATTTGAAAGCTGAATTCACTTTTAGCGATTCTGCTGGAGCCGAATCGTACGAAAAAAGCCTAAAAAGAACCGAAAAATTATTTGGAATCGATTTGGAACAAGATTTCTTCTCGTGGATTGGAACCGAAATTGCCATGGTAAAGCTCCCCCCTACTCCCAATGCCCGCGAAAATGATATGGTTGTGATACTTCATACTAAAGATATTTTGCTTGCAATGGATGGGCTCGACAAAATAACCAAAAAAGTTAAAAATCGCACACCCGCCAAATTCAAAGAAACCGACTATAAAAATTTCGACATCCATTACCTCGGGCTGAATGGCTTTTTCAAGCTCTTTTTTGGAAAATTGTTTGCAAAGCTCGACAAGCCATATTATATATACATGGACGAGTTTGTTGTTTTTAGCAATTCGCCAAGTTGCCTCATGGACATGATAGATTCGTACGAGAAAGGTCGATTGCTCCAAAACGATGAAAACTTCATGTCGTTCATGCAACAATTCAATAGCGAAGCCAATGTTTCTGTGTTTTTGCACGGGCCCAAAATTTACAGTCACCTTTATTATTATGCCATCAAGGGGCAAAAAGAAGGAATCAGACAAAGCAAAGACATTCTCGCATCGTTCTATCACATTGGTTTTCAGCTAACTGCCGAGAAAAAAGGATTATTCACCAATAAACTCATCGTTGAACACAACGAAGATGCCCTATTCGATTCGGAACTCGAAGACATCGAAAACAGCGCAGAAGATTTGTATATCGACGAATTCGACTCCATTTTTGCCATTAAGCTACCCAATGGCTTCGACGATGGGAAAACCTGCCAAATATACTGGGACGACGACACCACCAAGCTCAAAGCCGAAGGTAGAATCATGAAAGGTCGAAAAAATGGTATGTGGCGCTATTATTACGAAAGTGGCAATACGTGGGCAACTTTGCTATACGAAGATGGCGATCCAACAGGAAAAGCATTGTTGTATTACGACGAAGAAGATGGAAAAACCAAAGCTCAAGCCGAATTCGAAGATGAAGAAATAAATGGTAGTTATTTGGAGTATTACAGCAACGGAAAATCGAAGCTCCGTATCGAATACAACGAAGGTAAACCAGATGGCGAAGCTGTTTTCTACTACGATTCGGGCAACATCAAAATTGAAGGGCAATATAAAGAAGGCCTCAAGGAAGGAAAATGGAAACATTATTCGGAAGTTGGCGATTTGATGGATAAAGAAAAATGGAAAAAAGACAAAGAGAAAAGGAAAAAGCAGAATTGATAACTGCTGTATAGATAATAAACACATTAATTTAGAATAGAGCTATGTTTTTTTAAAACAAAAACATTTAAGCATCTAACATTTTAAGTGTTCGCCTAATTGCAAATTGAATGACCTGTCTCGATTAATTCAAAGACAAATATTACGTTGAATGATACTCAATACAATGAAAAAGTATTTCATAAAAAGCAAGCTATCTGATATTTTTTTTCTCTATCTTTGATGAAAATATTATAAATATGGGAGCATTTCACGCATACGACATCCGTGGAATTTACGGAAAAGACTTCAACAAAGACGATGTTTACAGAATGGGCTTTTATTTGCCCGAAATTCTGAATGCCAAACGCTTTTTGGTTGGCCGCGACGTTCGCGAATCGTCGCCCGAAATACACGAGCAATTGCTCAAAGGTCTCACCGATGCTGGCTGCGTTGTTGCCGACGCTGGTCTCACAACCACACCAATGGTTTATTGGGGCACAGCCAAGTTTGGCTTCGATGCTTCGGTAATGATAACCGCCAGTCACAATCCGGCCGAATACAACGGACTGAAGATTTCGGCTGCCAATGCCGTTCCGGTTGGATACGACAATGGGCTGAATAAACTCGAACAGCTTATCAAAATAGTTCCGCAGCTTACAAGCGCAGCTGGAAATATTGAGCAATTCGATTTCAGAAACGATTATGTCGCATTTATGAAACCATGGATTGCCGATTTTAGCAATTTGAATATGGTTATCGATTGCAGCAATGGCATGTCGTCGTTGCTGGTAAAAGACATTTTTGGCAACGCTCCAACTTATCTGTTCGACGAACCAGATGGTAGCTTTCCGAACCATGAGCCCAATCCGCTCGATATGAAAAATTTGGTTCAGTTGCAAGCCGCTGTTCACGATAAGCATACCGATTTGGGCGTCATTTTCGATGGCGATGCCGACCGTGTGATGTTTGTTGACGAAAATGGAAAATTTATTCCTCCCGACCTGCTGATTGCCTTGTTGGGTCATTATTTTCTTGAGGAAAAAGGATTGCGTGGAAAAGTGATTCAAGATATCCGCACCTCAAAATCTGTAGCCGAATATCTTGTTCACATGGGAGCCGAAATGGAAATTTGGCGCGTTGGAAGAGCCTATGCAGCCAACAAACTCCGCGAAATTGATGGAATATTTGGTGGAGAATTGGCGGGTCATTACTATTTTAAAGATTTTTATTATAGCGATTCAGGAATTTTAGCATCCATACTTATTGTAAATCTTTTTGCGCGCTTCAAACGCGAAGGCTTAAAAGCGTCGGAGGTAGTTGGTCGCATTTGCAAATACGAAAACTCGGGCGAAATAAATTTTCGCATCAAACATAAGCAGCAAGCCATGGATGCAGTGAAAGACTTTTTCGCTGAGCAGCAAAAGCCAACTCTATTTCTCGATTTCGACGGATATCGTGTTGAGTACCCCGATTGGTGGTTCAATATCCGTCCTTCAAACACCGAACCCTATTTGCGCTTGTTGGTAGAAGCACAAAATGCAGATTTGCTAAAAGAAAAAATCGAGAAAATTAAAGAGATCATTAATCGCTTTCAATCATGAAAACATACAAATTGTTGATTCTGATTCTGATGGCTTCAATTGCAATTGTTGCTTGCAACCCCGACGACCCTCTGGGACCAACAACCAATGTGCGGCTCGACGAAAATCAGAGCAACTGGTCGAAACGATTTATTCTACAACGGCCTTATTCAAACCTGCCATCAAGTTTGAATGGAATGTTTGCCAAAGCCGAAATAAAAATACTGTACAACAGTGGCGATACAGTTACGCTTGGCGTAAATTTGCACCAAAACACTCCTTACAGCGTTATTGTATCATCTTACAACAGCGGTATGTCGTGGCTTCAAAGTTCATCAATCAACGGCATGTTTCTATCTCACATTCAAGATGGTGAAATGTGCTATGGTTTGCGCTACTATTTAGGCGAAACACAATGGGGCGACGGCTATCAGTATGGTCGCAACTGGGACTGGCACAATATTGCAGGAAATCCCGACAAGCTACATCAGATTTCGGGCGATACTATTCTTGCCTATGGCTCAGATGGAATCAGGCGAACAATAGATGGCGGAACAACTTGGACAATAGCTTCAACCAGCGTTTCGGCGTGCATAGCCAACTACAACGACAGCACTCTTATTGGCATTTTCGGAAACGACATCATGCTTTCGTCGAACCAAGGTTCGTCGTGGACTTTGCTTTCGACTGTAGCCAACAATCCTCAAACCATTCTACAGTCGCCCAACGGCGATTGGCTGCTTGGTTGTAGTTCGGGGTCGATGCTTAGAAGTACCGATTCTGGTCTTAATTGGTCGCAAGTGTTTTTGCTAACTCAACTGTACAGCAATGCTATTTCGGCTTCGATTAAGAAAATACATTTTCTCGATTCTCAAAACGGATTTGCTGTATTGAGTTGTTCGCCAGCTGTGAATTGCGGCGATGCTTTCGATGCCATGACGGGCTGCATTTTGCGCACTTCCGATGCTGGTAACACATGGGGGTTGAATTACCGTACCGAATTTATCAGCTACACCGACCTTACTTCGTCGAACGGACCACACGTAATTGCAACTGGAATACAAGCCGAAGACAATGTACTCACCGGTGTTTACATCACACTCACAACCAGTTTAGGAAATTAGAATATGAAAAAGAGATTTTGTTTTGTAGTTTTTGCAGTATTGTTGGTTTTTGCATCGTGCGAAAATCCAAAACGCAAAGCCATCAATTTGAAGCAAGAAGGAATCGATTTGTTGTATCACAACGAGTTCAATCCAGCCATTGAGAAGTTTGAAGAATCGCTCAAATACAACGATCAAGATGCCGAAACTTATTATAACATTGGAAATGCATGGTTTGGTCTCAAAGAAGTAGATAAAGCATTTGAGAATTACACCAAAGCTATCGAAACCGATTCAACCTTTGCGCAGTCGTATATCAATCGTGGTCGCATTTACAAAGAGCGTGGCGATCGCGACGCAGCATGCCGCGATTGGCTTAGAGCCGAGAAACTTGGAATGAAGTCAATTCGCGAGGAAACCAAATTTTGCAAATAGGCAAGCTGGTTTTTTCATTATAAACACTAAAGGAATTCTGCGGACATTTTTTGTAAACATCCAACTTCGGCTATCACCAACTATACACTTTATTTGATTAACAAGCACCACAATGGTGTAAAATGTTTCAATTGTTTTTCTTTTTGATATGCAACATTTATTATCTTTGCCACAAATTATTAAACAAAAAAAGGAGAATTTAGTATGGCTGAACGTCTTTCATCAGAGCAGCTCATAGAGTTGGAGCATCATCATGGTGCGCACAATTATCATCCGCTTCCCGTTGTCTTAGAACGTGGCGAAGGTGTTTACGTATGGGATGTGGAAGGTAAAAAATATTTTGATTTTCTCTCGGCTTATTCGGCTGTAAATCAAGGTCATTGCCACCCTCGCATTGTTGATGCAATGGTCGATCAAGCACGTAGGCTCACACTCACTTCGCGTGCGTTTTATAACGATTCGCTTGGTGTATTCGAAAAATACGTAACCGAATTCTTTGGCTACGACAAAGTGTTGCCAATGAACACTGGAGCCGAAGCAGTCGAAACAGCCATCAAACTTACCCGCAAATGGGCTTATTTGGTGAAGGGCATTGCTGAAAATCAAGCTAAAATCATTGTTTGTGATGGCAATTTTCATGGTCGCACAACCACCATTATTGGTTTTTCTGACGATCCAAGTGCTTATGCCAATTATGGCCCGTTCACACCAGGTTTTATTCGTATTCCTTACAATGACATTCCTGCATTAGAAGAGGCGCTAAAAGATCCAAACGTTGCTGGTTTTTTGGTTGAGCCTATTCAGGGCGAAGCCGGTGTTTATGTTCCTGCCGAAGGATATTTGAAAAAAGCATTCGACGCTTGCAAAGCCAGCAATGTGCTTTTTATTGCCGACGAAGTTCAAACTGGTATTGCTCGTACTGGAAAGCTTCTTGCAGTGAACCACGAAGACATCAAACCCGACCTTATCATTCTTGGTAAAGCCCTCGGTGGTGGTGTATTTCCTGTATCGGCTGTTTTGGCCAACAACGAAATCATGCTCACCATAAAACCAGGCGAACATGGTTCAACATTCGGTGGAAACCCCATTGCGGCACGTGTAGCTATTGCAGCTCTCAAGGTTATTCAAGACGAAAACCTCATTGAACGCGCCGAAACACTTGGAAATATTTTCCGCGAAGAAATTCGCAAAATTGACAACCCAATGATTGAGTTAGTAAGAGGAAAAGGCTTGCTCAATGCTGTAATAATTAAACCAACCAACGGAAAAGAAGCTTGGGATGTTTGTCTGAAAATGGCAGAAAATGGTCTCATTGCTAAACCAACACACGGTCATATTATCCGTTTTGCGCCTCCTTTAGTAATAACCGAACGTCAATTGCTCGAAGCAGTTGAAATTATTAAAAAATCGATTTTAGAAATGTCTTAATTCGATTGTTTATTCTGAAAAGCTGCCACGGGGCAGCTTTTTTTATGAAAAAATTAGGCATAGAGACGATGCAATTTGAAATTGTAGCTCAACGATTATTCTTACGGTATTTATAGATTGATATTGTTTTGGCTTTTTATATTCATCGATGCTATTCTCGCATAAATGTATATATTTGCGCTACAAATACAAACAATATGCGATTATATTTACTGATTTTTGCCTGCTTTCTTGCTTTTTCAACTCATGCTCAAAATTTCGAAAATTTGAGCAAACTGAAAATAAACGGCAACGACAAGCAATTTGTGATGTACAATGCATCGTGTTCGTATGTGTTTCAGTCCAAATTGGGTGAGCTCGACAGAGAAGATCCTTTCTTTCCGAAGGAGGAAGTTTTCTTTAGTGACATCAAGCTCATGAAGACCAAGATTGATCAAAATTCCGATGTCGAGTTTTATATTATTTACAGCGAAAAGCCCTCGGGCGATCCTCATTTTATGTTTTACCGAAATGGCGAATACATCAATTTCGACATCAGTATTTCTGGATTTAGTCTATATATCCCAGGCGACGGAACCATTTACATTTCGGGGCATATCAACAACGATTTCGATACCCGAAAAAAGTATGTTTTCAAAGACAATAAAATTGTTGAAGTAGAACAACCTTTCTATTATGTAGGTGTCAAATCGACAACTTTGCAAAAAGTAAAACTCTACGATTCGCCCGATTTGACAAGGTTAGTTGGAGTTCTCGATGCCAATTCTCCTGTACAAATTTTGCTCAACAAAAAAGACACACATTTGTTTCTAGTAGCAACCGAATTTGGCCTAACTGGCTGGGTCGATAATGGGTTTGGGGGTCTCAGACCAACAATCCTTGATGGGATTTTTCATGCTGGCGATTAGAGTCGTTTTTAAAACAAATCCGTCTGCGGTTCTCCGCACAAAACTCTGCGCCCACTGCGGTTGGCAGGAAGTGTTGTATTGTAAATAGAAATTTAGACAGTTACTTAGCGAAGAAAATTCGCAATGTATTCGTAAGGCTTAGTGAGTTTGCCATTGTGCAGAATCAATGCGCGTTTTACAGCCGCAGGCAAATTAAGGTCGTCGTAGCTTGCATGGTAGTCGCAATCGGCAATTGCTTGAACAAACGGTCGAAGGGCATCGGAAAAACCTCTCGACGAATCGCGGGGCAGTTCGCTCGGCAGAATATCGACCGACATCACCAGCACACCATCGCCATCGAAGCCCATGGTTGGTTCACCAGTTGCAGGATTGTAAACAAAAACTGGGTCGTTAATCTCAGTTCCTTTATGGGTAAATTCGATGCCTCCATCTGGATCGCACGAAATGTCGCCAACCACAACCAATTTAGGATTTCCAGCAGCATACAAGTTGAAAATATCTCTTTTCGAAGCAATACGCGGATATTTTTCGTCCCAATACGAACCATGAACCAAAACACTGAGTTTGGGCAAATAGCTTGCAAATATGCTTGAATAATTGGAAGGATTTTGATAGTAGTCGCGCAAATCGAAAGGCTGATTGCCTGCATTGTGCTTTACCATATCTTCTTCGCGAAAAACAATTTTATACACAATGTGTCCATTCGAAATATCTTCGTTGGACATTTTGAGCAAATCTTCAGGGAAAATTTCTTTTACTGGCAACAAATGCAGAATATCCTGAACACCCATCGAAACATTTCCGTATCCAGTAATTCCAACGGTGAAAGGTGTTAGTTCTTTGGGCAATCCATTCACAATAATGGAGTTTCCAACATCGCTGATTGCTTGTTTGGCTTCGGCAAGAGAGTTGTATTTGACCGATTGTTGAAGGCTGAGGAATGGTGTTTCAATTCCGAGTTGTTTGTATCGTTGACCAACCGACCATAAAGTATTAATCATACCAGCCAAACCTGCATATTTTCCAAAGAAAATCACCCGTTTGCCAAATTCGTCGGTCACTTTTTCGTAATCGATCAAATTGCAACCAAGGCTTATCATATGCTTAAGCATGGGCATATTGTAGTGTTGACCTTTAATAACATGAGAGAAAAACATATAGGTTTTGTCTTTCATCAAATCGGCCATCGGTATTTCTTTAACACCCAATATGATATCGGCATCAGAAATGTCGTTGTTTACAATTGCACCAGCATTGCGGTATTCGGTATCGCTAAAAACTCTTTTTGCCGACGATTGAACATGTATTTCGTATCCAGCAGCAACCAAGCTACCAACATGGTCGGGAATAATTGGCACCCGACGTTCCATTTCATACTTGTTTTCGTGACGAATCGCAATTGTTTTTTTCATATCCACATTGTTCAAAGTAAAACAGGGTGCAAACCTACAATTTTTAGCGCAAACAGACAAGTTTGAATTTTTGGCATTCTAATTGAAAGTGTGCGCCGGTTCAAAATAAATAATATTCTGAACCACAGAATCTCAAAAATCGTCGAAATGCAATTGGAACATCTCCTTTTAGATTTAAAAATAATTTCTATATCTTTACAGAAAAATTGCGGAGCAACTAATTGTATTTCAGATATTTTTCATAAAAAACGAACATTAATCCAACCATTATGAAGAACATTTTCTTTTTCGTCATTTTTCTGGTAGCCATTGTTGGAATAAAAGCACAGAATTCGAATCTTGTGTTTTTTAGCGAACAAGGCGAGCAGTTTTTGCTTGTATTGAACGGCGTTCAGCAAAATAGCGATGCACTAACCAATGTGAAAGTTACCGATATCATCGGCAACACAGTTAAAGTAAAAATCATGTTTGCAAACGGAGTGATTCCTCCCATCGACAAAACCCTTTACTACAATCCAGGCATGGAAACCACTTACAGCATCAAGAAGAACAACAAAGATGAGTATGTAATCCGT
This sequence comes from Acetofilamentum sp., assembly GCA_020720525.1. Classification (GTDB taxonomy): domain Bacteria; phylum Bacteroidota; class Bacteroidia; order Bacteroidales; family DTU049; genus GWF2-43-63. The sequence continues at coordinate 759 of DYON01000076.1, read as the reverse complement.
CCACTTAGCGAAGCCCCAATAGCGCAAGTTGTGACACCCGTAGCCAATCAGCAAGTGATTGTTTTTGGTACTCCTTCCGTGAAAACTCAAACCGTAGTTACTCAACCAGTTGCTACACAGACTACTGTAACACAAACCACGGTAACCCAACCAGCCAATGGCGACGGTGTTTCGATGGGTGTTTCGATCAACGACCCAATGAGTGGCACCAATATCAACATGAATGTAAATGCTGGAACAACTGGTACAAGCTCTTCTACAACCTATTCCGAAACTACCACAACCACCACAACTGTTGTCAACAACGGTGGCTACACCGAACAAGTGTACGAACAGCCACGCCAACCCGAACATTACATCATGCAAGGATACAATGGACCTGTTGGCTGTCCATGGCCTATGGATCAGAGCTCGTTTATGCAAGCCAAATCGAGTATTCAATCCAAGTCGTTCGAAGACAGCAAACTCACCATAGCCAAGCAAGTTCTTGCATCGAACTGTATGTTGAGTAGTCAGGTGAAAGAAATCATGATGCTTTTTTCGTTCGAAGACAGTAAGCTCGATTTTGCCAAATTTGCCTATGGTCGCACCTACGATATTGGCAATTTTTATTTACTCAACGACGCTTTCGATTTTGAGTCTTCCATTGACGAACTCAACCAGTATATTGGAGGCTATAGTTGGTAAATCTTGCTTCTTTAAAGAAAATCAATACCTTTGCAAAATGGGGGAAAATAATTAAACCAATTTCTGTATGAA
>DYON01000410.1 GCA_020720525.1 Acetofilamentum sp. | reverse complement strand
AGAGTGTTTCGTGGCAAACAATGCGAAAAAGCCACGAAATGTATCGAAGAATGACGAAGGGAAGAATGACAATAAAATCAATGCCATGCTTCCCTGCCTGCCTAAGCGGCACGCAGGCAGGGATACAGCGCAAGCTACCACGTTCAAAATGCTCATTAGTGCAAAACGCTACATGAGAGCGCTATTTTATTTTCCCATAATACTATTGTCCGAGAAAAAACTTGACAACAATTTGCAACCCCAATAATAATACGCTTGTATTACAACAAAAGCATTATCTTTGCTAATACAACCACAATTCAATAGTTTCACTTTCATCCCCAATTGCAACATGGAAGACTACACTACAAACCGCAGCGAATCAGTCGATTGGCGTCAAGAGCTCCGAAACCTTCGGGAGCATATCAAGCAAAGAGTTTTGAGCAACCACGAAGCACTTTCGGTTGCTGAGGAAATAAGAGAACACTATCTCAAACTTGGAGTTCTGCCCGAAACCGATATATTAAATGCGCATATTCATCTTTGTAAAACCGATGAGCAATCGCAAACTATTTTGGCTTCGTATATGGAGTACAACATTCCATATTCCACGGCTACTTTTAACATTTTAATTTCAGTATCAGGCAATTTTCTCACGGCATCGGGATATTATCACAAAATGCTCGAATACGGTGTTCAGCCCAATACTATTACATTAAACAGTTTTATTTCGCTTTGTCAGTCGCTTGGTCAAGCGCGCGAAATAATAAGGCTTATGCGAAAACATCGAGTGCAGCCAGGAACGCCAACCTACAATGCCTTGCTAACCATTGCTCCAGGCGACAAAGTTCGTTTCGAGCTTATGCAAGAAATGGAACTCAACGGAATTCAACCCGATCTAATAACTTACAATACATTGATTTCGAGAGCAACTGGCTTTCAGCAAGCAATACAACATTTTTCGGAATTGAAATCGAACGAGCTTGTTCCAACCATCAATACCTATGTTTCGCTACTCAAAAAAGCAGGCAGTACCGAAGAAATAAATGTAGTAAAAGAATTACTTGCTCATTCTAATATTGTAGCCAATACTGCATGGCAAAACTTGCTTGAGAAAAAAGAATGGGGAGAGTAGAAAATCTGCTTAAGCTTTTTGAAAGTTGGAATGTGAAAATCGCGGATTTTTTATGTAAAAAAGTCAAATGTGCATCCAGAGGACTTCATTAACAGAAGCAACGCAAACATGAAAAAAATCATTTTTCTTCTTTTCTTAATTGCATCTATTTCGTGCGCACAATCGTCGCAAAAAGAACAAGCCAGCATAACGGGAGTATATACCGATATGAATGTTGAGCAAATAGCCACCAGCAAGCAATTGCTCGATTCCGATTCGATTCGAGTTGGGCTCAATGCAGAATTTTTTCGTTTCAAATACGAAGGAGAAGGCTACACCGAAGAAGACGCAATCCGATTTATTCTTAGCGTTGAAAACAGGAGCAAAAATGCCATTCCCGATATTCAAAGCAGCCGATGGGACAATGTGAAAATATTTATCAATGGTGAAAGCGATTTCGAAATGACAATAGTAAATTGTGTGAGCGGCAATCTTACATTGGTTCCAGGAGCAACCGATACATGGTACTTCGATTTGCAAACCACTGGTCCATACGCCATCAATTTTGGTGATGTTTTTACATTTCAGTGGGAATTTAGAGGAGTTTTGTCTCGGATAATTGAAGTGAATGTGAAGTTGAAAACGAAACATTAAATTAGTATCATGATTGCCAAATTAATACTTGACAAAAATCGGCATTTTCAATAAAAAGGCTGCAATCATTATATTAGGAGAGTGGATGGCTTAGTCTAATAACTATATGCATGTCT
>DYON01000409.1 GCA_020720525.1 Acetofilamentum sp. | reverse complement strand
ACAGGCACAAACACAACGATTCCATGTCCCTGCCAGACCAAACGCGCCAATCTCTGGGACGCTGAAATGTTATGTTTGTGCCTGTCCTAGTCTTTTGAGACAGCCTCATGGCAACGTTGCTCAAACCTTTCAGGTTTAGTGGTAGAATTGATAAAAAGTTCTAATTTTGTTGGAAATAAACACTGGCATGAAGATAAAAAATGTAGTTTTAGTCCTGATTTTCAGCTTTTTCGCCTCTCAAATATTTGCTGGAACTGGCACAGTCAACTTTATTGAATGCACCGTCGATTTGCAAGCCAATGGCAAAGCAGTGATTGGATATTGTGTTCGCTACACAGTTACATCGGGCGATTTTCATGGTTTTTATTTTCAGGGCAACGACAAATTGGTTATTGATTCGTGGTCAGACAAAAACTACGCTATCGACAGCCGAGGCAACAACTACAATTTATCTATCAGCGACTTGGGTGATAAATACGACATTGTTTTGTCCGATGGAAAAGGCGTTGGAAGTGGCTATGTAACCTATTTTTTCTGGTTCGAAACCGACATGGCTGCAGCTGGATATGTGGGTCCGACCACTTCGGACGACGGAAAAAAGCTCATCTTTTTCGACTGGTCGCCTGTGGTTTGGGACAACGATGCAAACAATATGGATCATTATTCGCTTAGGATTTTAACCCCTTTTGTTCCCGATTTCAAAACAAATGTGCGCGAGCGAGTATATGCCGATAGCCTTATCATGACCGAAAAATTCATGAACGAGGAATACATGATTGATTTTCAGATTAAAGAAGCAAATCGTTTGTCGATGCTGGTGAACAAGCAAAAGCCTGGTTCTTCTTTTTCGTTGCGGGTTCAGTTTTACATGCCCGAATCATGGTTTACTCCAGATGATTTTTCTGCTGTAATCGAAAACGAAGTTGACGATAGCAACAGTTACGAAGAAACCAATTTCAATAATGAAACATTTAACAAATCTACATTTATTATTGCATCCATTCTTATTGGCTTGTTTTTTATTGTTTTCTTTTACTTAAAGAGTCGCGGTTTAAGCAAAGCTCGTGAGCAAGCCGATGGTGTTGGCTGGGACACACTCGATTGGGCTCCACCACAAATAGAATTGGCCACATTTACTATTCCAGGCAAAATATGCGACAATCTAAATTTTGTTGAGATTGCATTCTATCTCGAACTTCCCATTAAAAAGATTTTCAGCTCCATGCTGGCATCGTTCGAAAACGAAAAATACATACGCATTTTGCGCAACGACCCTCTCGAAGCAAAGATTATCGATCGTCCGATGGAATTCGACAACGAATACGAAAAAATGTTTTTCGAAGCTATCGAAGACGACGGCATGTTTTCGCAAGACGAGCTCAATGCTATTATGAACAAAGCAATTGCCAATATTCGCGAAAAAGCGTGGGATGCCGATGTCGAAATTACCAAAAATTACTATCGCGAGAAAATGCAAGGACTCATCGACAAACAAGAACAAGAGCATCCTACAGAGCTTCTTCAAACCAACGAAAGCAATTCCGATTTCAACCGATGGATGCGTTATTACTACTACAATCATCATTATTTCCATCAATTTGGTACCATCGAACCCAATCGATACGAGCAATATTTTCCAGTAAGTTCCGACCATATTGTTTACAACAGCATCAATTCGGATATTATTCCCAACATCAATGCGTGTCACGCGGCTTGCCACGATGCATGCCACAGCGCATGCCACAGTGCATGCCATAGTGCTTGCCACAGTGCATGCCATAGCGCCTGCCACAGCGCTTGTGTGAGTGGAGGTTCCCATTAAAAAGCCTGTCATGAACGATATCAGGTTTGTTTGGGTTGACGAATT